>NZ_JBSSFA010000036.1:0-1288 GCF_054062215.1 Bacillus sp. TE9106W | reverse complement strand
TGGTCATCTCCCTGTCAAGTAGACAGTCATAAAAAGAGTATTATGCCACGGCCTTTTCCCGATATTCTATCGGGGAAAGGCCGTGAAGTTTTTCTTGGAACCTTTCTGTATTATAGAATTGAATGTATTCTTGAATTGTTTGATAAGCCATTTCATATGTTTTTGGGCGCACTAAATACAACTTCTCTGTTTTTAAATGTGAGAAGAATGATTCAATACATGCATTATCAAAACAGTTTCCACGTCTAGAATGACTACCGACAAATCCTAATCTTTCTAACTGCTTTGCGTAAGATTTTGATGTATATTGAAACCCTTGATCTGAATGTAAAAGTGGCTTAGTAGATAAGGATTTTCCCTCTAGTTGTTGTAATGTAGTCAAAACCAAATCTAAATCATTTCTTCGAGACAGCTTCCAAGCCACGATTTCATTGTTATATAGGTCTAACACAGCTGACAAATACGCGAACTGATCTCCAATTCGTACATAAGTAATATCCGTCACATACTTTTGATTTTGTTTGTCCGCTTGAAATTCTCGATTTAAATGATTTTTAAATATCACGGATGTTTTTCTTCCGTAAAATGGACGTTTTTTCCGGATGATAGATTGTATGCCTAACTCCCTCATGAGACGACGAACACGTTTATGATTCATTACCATTCCTTCTCTAGCTAAAGCACGGGTCATGCGTTTATATCCATAGTAAGGGTGCTGGCGATGAATAGATAAAATATGTTCTTTATGCCACATATCCCTTTTTTGGTGTAAACGATGCACGTCATGATATTTTCGCCATTTATAGTATCCAGCTTTAGACACTTCTGCAATTTGAAATAACCATTTAAGTGGATATATCTGACGTAGTGAATCGATAAGAGAAAATCGTTCTTTCTTTAAGACCATTCCTTCCCGTGTAGATTTGGATTGCGCTTTTTTAAATATTCAACCTGCGCCTTCAAATATGCATTTTCTTCTTCAAGACTATTAAAATTCTTACGATTCCAAGCACCACGTTGATCATCAAATGACTGCCCTTGTTGAGAACGCTTTACCCATTCTATAATTTGTGCATCGCTCTTTATGCCAAGTTGTTCACGAATTTCTCGTAATGATTTCCCGTCTTCTACTCGAAGACGAACTGCTTCTCGTTTTAGTTCTTCTGTATATTTTTGAAATGATTGTCCTTTTCTTGCCATAAAAAATCCCCTCCAGATAAAACAGTACTGAGTCCATCATACCAGATGGACTCTTTTTTTACTGTCTACCTAAAGGGGATAATACCAA
>NZ_JBSSFA010000034.1:0-1940 GCF_054062215.1 Bacillus sp. TE9106W | reverse complement strand
GCGTGCCCAGCTAAGCTGGGCACTGCTTGCTGGTGAAAGTCCAGCCTAGGTAAGAGCCAAGTCGCCTAGTAGCTGACAGGCAACTGGTGGAGAAATCCTAAGGTTGAAGCCCTGTGACAAAGTAACTTCTATTTAGAAGTGCGAGCGAATCAGCAGACCGTAACATAAAGTGAACCTTGCCGCCTCGTTAAAAGAAGCCTAGCAATAGGACAAAGGGAAGTTGAGCCTGGTGAATATAGGCGAAAACCATGGAAGATGTGAAGAACTTGGAAATACAACATCAAAGAATCCCTCGGGGTAAGGAGGGCGGTATGTTGAGAAAGTAGTGTCTGGAACTGGGGAGACCCTCCTTTGCCCTTTCTTTCAGAAAGGAGAGAGAAAGCCTATAAGCATATGCGAAATGGTGGACTGTAAAGAGGGAGTCGGAGGAGGTCATAGTACTGAATATCATAACGACAACACAACGTTATGTAGGGAAGGACCTCTACTTTGTTCATAAGTTGGAAGGAGGTACGAGTGAGTGAATGCTGGAAAACTAGCTAACTACACCGATGTAAAAGCTCAAGAACTTTGGAAGACTTTATATCTTTGTGCCAAAGAAAGTTCAAGCCGAAGATTTCATACGTTGTATGATAAGATTTATCGTCCTGATATACTAGCTGAAGCATGGCGAAGGGTAAAACGGAATAGAGGGAGTGGGGGAATTGATGGACAAACAATTGAGGAAATTGTTCACCAATATGGAGAACGTAACTTTCTAAATGAGTTGTACAAGGAACTCAAAAGTAAGTCATATCATCCACAAGCTGTGAGAAGAACCTACATTCCAAAGGGGGATGGAAAACAAAGACCACTTGGAATTCCTACGATCAAAGATAGAGTTGTACAAATGGCAACAAAATTAGTCATTGAACCAATCTTTGAAGCTGATTTTCAAGACTGTTCGTATGGATTTCGCCCGAAACGAAACGCACATCAAGCGATATCGAAGATACGGAAAGCGAGTAAAACATCTCATTGGATAGTAGACGTAGACATACAAGGATACTTTGATAACATTAATCATGATAAATTAATGAGGCTTGTAGAAAGAAGAATCAGTGACCGAAGAGTGTTAAAACTCATTAGAAAATGGCTGGAAGCGGGAATCATGGAACATGCGCAATTTCATGAAACAACAGTAGGTACACCACAAGGTGGCGTGATATCTCCGTTACTTTCTAACATATATTTAAATTATATGGATACCATTTGGGAAAAGAAGTGTAAACACTTGGGGGAACTGATTCGATATGCCGATGACTTTGTCATCGTATGTCAAACAAAACAACAAGCACTAGAAAGTATTCGGATACTACAATCCATTATGAATAAATTAGAACTTACAATCCATGTAGAAAAGTCAAAGCTAGTGAATACGTGGGATGGCAACGAGGGATTTGATTTTCTAGGATTTCACCATCGAAAATACCCTAAACCTGTGAAAGGCGGGAAGAAAGTGTATGTGATGGCGCATATTCCGAGCCAGAAAGCCATGAAGAAAATGCGAGAACGCATTAAAGGATACACAGAGCCGAGGAACAAACTGTATTTACAATTAGAAGAGATGGTAAAAGGTTTAAATAGAATTCTACAGGGATTCAAGAATTACTATAGCTTATCTTCAATTGGACAGAAGTGGCTCTGTAAAATAGATTGGTATGTCTTAGAACGGCTTAATCTTTTCTGGAATAAGAAAAGAAATGTTCGGAAGAAACATGGTCGTATCAAGAATTTGATGACGAAAACAACATACATACTCGTGAGAGTCGGAAGCTAGAACAAACTGAAAGCCAAAGAAGGAAGAACATCGGAAAGCCGTATGAGGGAAAACCTCACGTACGGTTTGATGAGGGGAAACTGAAACAGAAAAGGGATGGCAAAGCCACCCCTAAAGAAAA
>NZ_JBSSFA010000033.1:0-2306 GCF_054062215.1 Bacillus sp. TE9106W | reverse complement strand
GCATCTAAAATAAAAATTGACGTTTCACGTTGTTTGTTTCGTTCAGTTTTCAAAGAACTACTTGGTCGCTCATTTGCGACTTCCTTATGTTAACACCTTCGTTAGTTAATGTCAACTAAGTTTTTTATTTCGTTTGCCGCTTTCGACGTTGTTGTCATCGGCGACTTGTTCTATATTATACCTCTAAGTAGTAATCGTCAATACGTTTTTATAAAAAACTTCATTTTTTTATAAACCTATTTACATACCTCTTCTATAAGAATATATAAGCAACCCATATAATACTCTATGGGTTGCTTTCCATCATAAAAACTATTGTTCTTTTGAAGGTACCGAACAGCTTTCATCTGTACAAGACATATCGCTTCCACCCTCTGAAGAAAGTTCTTGCAACTTAGGTGCAGGATTCTCTTCTTCCCACACTTGCTGAAGTGCACCAACAAAAGTTTCAAGTGGTTGTGCACCTGAAATAGCATATTTTTGATTAATAATAAAATAAGGCACTCCTGAAATTTGATATTGCTGAGCAATCGCTTCATCAATTCTAACATCATTAGCATATGCCTTTTTATCATTAATAACACGTAAAGCTTC
The DNA here is from genome assembly GCF_054062215.1 of Bacillus sp. TE9106W. Taxonomy (NCBI): domain Bacteria; kingdom Bacillati; phylum Bacillota; class Bacilli; order Caryophanales; family Bacillaceae; genus Bacillus; species Bacillus sp. TE9106W. The sequence goes on along the minus strand of NZ_JBSSFA010000033.1, from coordinate 1,712 downwards.
TTCCTTATCTAAGCCTGCAGCTTCAGCGATAGTAGCAAGTGTATCCACCTCGCTTAAATTTTTCGATTCAGTGAAATATGCAAAAAGTAGATTTTCCGTAATCTCTTTTTCTTTCCCTTGATTCTTTGCAAACTTCGCAAGACGATGCGCATCAAACGTGTTCGTCGGCTTCATCTCATCAAAATTAAAACTTAAACCCATACTAGCTGCATGATTTCCTAGCTGTACGTTATTACGCTTAGCTTCTTCAATACTAATTCCATACTTTGATGCAAGTACTTCATTAATACTTGTTCCAGAATAGATTGGAGCATTTGGGTCTAATTCAAAACTTTTAAACTCAACTTCAACATCCTTCTTATGTGGAAATTGCTCTAAAGCTACTTCTAATCTACGTTTCCCAATGTAGCAAAACGGGCATACAAAATCTGACCATACTTCAATTTTCATAGAAACACCTCATTAACATGTAGTTTTCAATCATTGTAGCACTGGCACTAAGGAATTCAAAAATTTATGCTTCAAGCCTTATATACTTCAACCTAAAATAAATCTATAAATAGAAAAACGATAATCAAAAGTATTACCTTCTGATTATCGCATATATAAATCTAATTATGCTTGAATATATCTTCCCACGAACCTCCATACGGTATTCCAATACGTATTTGAATCTATCTTCTCAGCTTCTCCATTCCAACTTATCGAAAGAATTTATGTGTAGTGTATTAGGTTTATGATTTGATACAAAGTTGGCATCCTTTTCTTCATTTGTAGCCAACACATCTCCTGATGCATTCACAGTTTCTACTAAGTGAGGGTTATCCTCTAAAAATTCTTTTTCTTGTTTCGCATTCAACGCATAGTTATAAAAATAATTCCCAACTAACATATATACAATCGCTAGAAGGACTAAGACTACTATATTGACACTCCCACGGCTAAAGCCGCAAGCTGACTAACGTCAGTGGGATTCTTGCTACCAAAGGCGAAGTCTATTTCTAGTATCGCTGACGTGCAAGATTGCGGTGTGCCATCACCACTCCATATCCAGTGCATCTAGCAGATACGGCACTCGTTCTATTACCAAACGAGTCAGATTGTGAGTTCTCAAATGTGTTTTAGCGTCTTGTACTTGACGACTCAATACATTTTACGGAGCAGAAGAATTTGTTACTCCAACCTCATATGTATTCTGTTTTCAGAGAACAAGATTGTTTTAGAGACTTTCACTTGTCTGTTATGAAAATTATACCATTTCAAATACTTGATGTACAGAACATACTTTCGGTATCTTATCTATACATCGCATTTGACCTCACTATCATCCCACCCCTAAAGGGGGTACTATCGCACCGTAGTGGGCTTTCCTATTCGGAAAATCTGTAATTATACCTATCTTTTTCATGTTATCTCCTTTAAAAAAATTAAATCTTCCTATATTAAAGTACTTCAAAAAATAACTGTACTATTTTAACATACCGATAGATTGCTTCCACAAAAAATAAAATAGAAAATCTTAAACTACATATCGAAATTGAATATAACAGAATAACTTGAGACTGATCAGAAGTTAGAAACACAAAAAAAGACGAGTCATTCTGACTCGTCTTAAGCTTGCTTGGCGACGTCCTACTCTCACAGGGACAAGGTCCCAACTACCATCGGCGCTAGAGAGCTTAACTTCCGTGTTCGGTATGGGAACGGGTGTG
>NZ_JBSSFA010000032.1:0-2403 GCF_054062215.1 Bacillus sp. TE9106W | reverse complement strand
TTGGGACCTTGTCCCTGTGAGAGTAGGACGTCGCCAAGCAAAAACCTAAGTCGATTCGACTTAGGTTTTTTTGTGTTTATTTTTATATACCAAATAACATAATCGGTAAATTTAGCAATCCTAAAATGCTAGTTTAAGGTAAGAATTACCTTTTATATAATTAAGTTGTAGAATGACTAAAAATATATGAAAACGTTATGCGGAAAATAACTATTCAGTTGTTTTTCATATAACGTTTTTTCATTTTTAAAGGATTTCGCATAAGAAAAAATCTATAATTAAGATGGTTAACATATATTTTTGATGGGTGTGGGAGATTATGAAAGAAATATGTATGTTATTAGCGGCTGTTGTATTATGGGGGACAGCCATTGCGCCAACCAAGTGGGCGCTAGAATCTATTCAGCCATTTACTTTGTTATTTATTCGTCTTTTATTCGCTGGTGGGAATTGTTTACTATTCTCATTTAAACAATTGAAAAGATCAGTTGAACATAAACAAGTCCCGTGGAAAAGAATGAGTTTACTATCTTTTACTGGTGTAGCTGGATACTTTATGTTCACATCTTACGGTATTTCTTTAACAAGCGGATTGCATGTTAGTATTATTGATGCTGCTTTACCTTTAGTTACAATTCTGTTTTCTGCGTTTTTTTTGAAAGAAAAAATCCAGCTTAATTATTGGATAGGTATTGCATTGGGGGGTGTCGGAGTACTTCTTATTACCATTCCATCTAGTAACGTCGATCAGGAAGTATCTTTAATAGGAGACATCCTTATTTTATTAAGTACTTTCTTATTTGCTTTCTATACAATATTGCTGAAAAGACCAAAACAAGAACAGTATTTATCAAACAAGGTTTTTACAACATTAACTTTAATCATTGGGGCTGTTATCCTCTTACCATTTGCAATGGCAGAAACTTTTTACTATGGTTTTCCAAAAATCGAAACATGGAAGACAGGATTTAGTGTAATGTATCTTGTTATCGGGGCAACAATTTTAGCGTATTGGTTTTGGAATAGAGCGTTAGAGACGGTCTCAGCGTCAGTAAGTGGGTTATATTTAAATGCATTACCATTAATAAGTATTGTTGCTTCAATTGTTTTATTAGATGAGTCTGTAACGTGGAAGATAGTAATAGGAGGAAGTTTAGTTTTAATAGGGGTAGGCTGGGCAGATAAACAAAAAATAAGTAAGTTATTAAAGAGGAATAACTTAAAGAGTAAGGAATGCTAAGCAGTATGTTGTATATGGTTTAAATGAAAAAACACCTAATATATTAGGCGTTTTTTCATTTGGCAAAGATAATAGATTGAAATCAGTATGGGTATTCTCTACTATATTTATACGTATTGAAATCATTTTGAAATATTGTTTGGACGAGCTGTATACATTCAGTATCATAAAAGCTTTCAAAAGTTGGATGACGGGGAAATGAAGGGTTAGTAATATCGCCTTCGCTAAAATTCCCTTTATAAATCATCGCGGGAGTTTGATGGTGCCATGATGTTGAAAACTCATTTATTGGTGCGATTTTTAATTCGAAACGCTTTTCTAATTTTTTCATTTCCTGATCGAAGTTTTCTAAGTATATATAATTGGTCACATATTCTTCTTCACCAGCTATATATTGTTGTGTGAAATGTGGGTTAATATCACTTGCGTGAGCCCCTTTCATAAATAGATAGTATAGAAATTGTTTAAATGAGATCCCTTTGGGGGAATTTTCATCTTGATATAAAAACTTTCGGATGGGTTTCCATTCGGGATTTTCCATATAAGGAGGTGCAATTAAGGATATGAAAGAACTGACTGCTCTTCTATAAGGGTTACGAACAAGTTTAAAAGTTTCTTTTTGTTTTTCTCGTAACGCTACCCCTAGTTTTACACCATAGGCAGGTGTACTTTTGTATATATCATATTCATAATTATGAATGAAAGGACTATAACTTAGAGCTGTTTGTAATAAATCAATCTGGTAAAAGAACCACTTAGCAAGAGAAGTACAGCCGCTTTTTTGACTCCAAAATAGAATGATTGGAAACTTCCTATGATAGTGTGGGCTTCTTGAATGGGAGTTTATGACGTGTAATAAAGAAGGATTGAACAAGTTCTACACTCCTTTCAGTTATCTTATTGATATCTATGAGAAACAAAAGGGAGGTATGAAAGTCTTTTTTATCTTTTTTCAAAAAATGAAAGATTAATATTGACTATTATTATATAGAGGTGTAATATAAGACAAGTCGCTGATGACATTAACGTCGAAAGCGACAAACGAAATAAAAAACTTAGTTGACATTAAAAGATGAAAATGTTAACATAAGGAAGTCGCAAATGAGCGACCAAGTAGTTCTTTGAAAACTGAACGAAACAAACAACGTGAAACGTCAATTTTT
>NZ_JBSSFA010000031.1:0-2645 GCF_054062215.1 Bacillus sp. TE9106W | reverse complement strand
CACCCGTTCCCATACCGAACACGGAAGTTAAGCTCTCTAGCGCCGATGGTAGTTGGGACCTTGTCCCTGTGAGAGTAGGACGTCGCCAAGCAACTGTAGGACGAGTCAGAATGACTCGTCTTTTTTGTATGCCTTCATACCTCTCTTAATTGCCTGTTTAACTCCTTCTAAATAGGCAAATTCATGCTAGTACCTTCTGCTCATTCATTCCACGTATTAATAAATAAAAACTCGCTGTTGTAAAGAGAATGGGTAAGATGGATTTGCTTACTTAAATATATCGTGAACTTCTCAGGAGTAGAACCGAGGAAGATGCTGCTATTTAAGTCCTTGCGACGTGCTTTGTTGCCTCAGTCAACAAAGGAACCAGGAAATATTTTTTCTTTAAAGGAGATCGTTTTAATATATACATTCAAACTTTATCATAATCCCAAGCGTTTATTTGTTTACCAGACTCATATATCGTCTTATTTATGTCTGAAGAGCTATCATGAGCAATTGTATAAAAAGGCTGGAATTGAATGCTAGCGTCGAACCCATTTATATTATGTCCAAGTTCATTTATTTGTATTTCTAGGTGTGATAAGTAAAAATCTTATTACTAGAGAGGATATTATGGGGAAGAATAATTATTTAATAGTAGGTGGAAATAGTTTCATTGGTATTAACCTTGCATTAGGTTTATTGAAACAAGGTCAAAATAAAAAAGTATTTTCTAGACATATAAATAAATTCCCTCAAAATATTATAAGTGAGGTTGAATTTATTAAAGGTGATTTAGCAAATGTGGATATTATTATTTATTTAGCTGCAACATTTAATGTAGCAACTTCAATTGAAGATGTTTTCAGAGATAGGAACAGTAGCTTTTTTTCTTAATTTCATGGAAATCGTTAAAAATTTCCTGTTAAAAAAATTGTATTAGCATCTTCTAGAGGCATAGTTTATGGTGAAACAGAATATTTACCTATTGATGAGAAACATCCATTAAAACCACTTTCTCCTTATGGAATAACAAAAGTGTCGCTTGAAAATCATTTGTACTTTTATAAGAAAAAGTATGGAATGGACTATGTTGTATGTAGATATTCTAATCCGTATGGAAAATATCAAAACCCGTTAAAGAAAGTTGGAGCAATAAATTGTTTTTTGTATCAGCATCTTAGCAATGAAAAGATTAATATACGGGAATCCGCAAGAGATTATATATATCGATGATTTAGTGGAAGTCACTATACAATTATCGCAATTCAATCACTTGAACTCTTGTGTTTATAATATAGGCAGTGGCAAGGGGCTCTCTTTAAAACGAATTATAGTAGAATTGGAGAAATTAACAGAAAGAAAAGTGGACTTTATCTGCTATAAACAAAAGCAAGAAAATGTTCAAAAAATCATTTTAAATATAGATAGGGTAAGACGAGAATGTAATTGGGAACCGAAAGTAGATTTCAAAATTGGAATTAGATTAAATAAGCTATGGATTGAAGAGATCCTATAGAGTATAAAATAATAAGCCATGCCCTACTTCTGTATAAGTAGGGCATGGCTTATTATTTTATTTCTTTTTGTATTACCCAAAGGTCTTGATGTTCCCACCAAAAACCATAGGATTATAAGGTAATAATTTAATTTTGTCACATACGTAAGAGGGACTAACGATCGTTTGTCCGTATTGATGCAGAGACACCTTTTATCCATTGTTTAAATACAGAACCAGAGGTTGTATCATTAATAATCTGCTGGATTTTCAGGTGGTGTTTATTTTCGTTTGAGAGCAGCTTTTGTTGTATTAAATGCGGCAATTCATGTATTAATGAAATAACTTTTATATTATGTTTAGCTAGTAATGCAACTATATCACCACTTATGAAGGTACTGCATATAGCGATGGTATAGTCTTGTGATAATAACTTCTTTATTAATGATTCGACCTTGATTTCCGTTGGGTAGTCTTCCTATAGGCAATAAACAGGAGCATACTTTTAAAAATCATGGATTAAAATGCCCGTTCCAATAGAAATAATTGCGACGGAGTAATGAAAGTTTTCTTTAAGAGCTTTAATAGTATGCAAAGAAAGCAGCTATGCTCCGTGGAAATGGGCATCATGGGATACATAAATAAATGATTTTCTTATTAACATGCATTTTATAACGTCTCCTAAGTTAATTAGATTTTAGTAAATGTATGGTGTATTTATAATTTCTAGAGAGAAGTGGTAGGAGATAATTGTGAATGTAATCGAAATAAAAAAGCTACTTTTAATATATATTTGTTTGGCCTGATATTCATTTTTTAGAAAGTATAAACTGTCGATTATGAAAGTGACTGCACTAGTTTATTAATCTTTAGGGAAGGAGTATAAAAACATCCTTTATAATTTATAAAAAAAAAAGGATAAAAGGTATTGACGATTATACTTTAGAGGTGTAATATAGAACAAGTCGCCGATGACAATAACGTCGAAAGCGGCAAACGAAATAAAAAACTTAGTTGACATTGAAAGATGAAAATGTTAACATAAGGAAGTCGCAAATGAGCGACCAAGTAGTTCTTTGAAAACTGAACGAAACAAACAACGTGAAACGTCAATTTTTATTTTATGATGCTAGACAAACTAACTTTATTGGAGAGTTTGATCCTG
>NZ_JBSSFA010000030.1:0-2773 GCF_054062215.1 Bacillus sp. TE9106W | reverse complement strand
CATATTATATGGTTAAGTCCTCGATCTATTAGTATTCGTCAGCTCCACATGTCACCATGCTTCCACCTCGAACCTATCAACCTGATCATCTTTCAGGGATCTTACTAGCTTACGCTATGGGAAATCTCATCTTGAGGGGGGCTTCATGCTTAGATGCTTTCAGCACTTATCCCTTCCGCACATAGCTACCCAGCTATGCCCTTGGCAGAACAACTGGTACACCAGCGGTGCGTCCATCCCGGTCCTCTCGTACTAAGGACAGCTCCTCTCAAATTTCCTACGCCCACGACGGATAGGGACCGAACTGTCTCACGACGTTCTGAACCCAGCTCGCGTACCGCTTTAATGGGCGAACAGCCCAACCCTTGGGACCGACTACAGCCCCAGGATGCGATGAGCCGACATCGAGGTGCCAAACCTCCCCGTCGATGTGGACTCTTGGGGGAGATAAGCCTGTTATCCCCGGGGTAGCTTTTATCCGTTGAGCGATGGCCCTTCCATGCGGAACCACCGGATCACTAAGCCCGACTTTCGTCCCTGCTCGACTTGTAGGTCTCGCAGTCAAGCTCCCTTATGCCTTTGCACTCTACGAATGATTTCCAACCATTCTGAGGGAACCTTTGGGCGCCTCCGTTACACTTTAGGAGGCGACCGCCCCAGTCAAACTGCCCACCTGACACTGTCTCCCGGGTCGATAAGACCCGTAGGTTAGAATTTCAATACAGTCAGGGCGGTATCCCACCAGCGCCTCCACCGAAGCTAGCGCTCCGGTTTCAAAGGCTCCCGCCTATCCTGTACAAACTGTACCAAAATTCAATATCAGGCTACAGTAAAGCTCCACGGGGTCTTTCCGTCCTGTCGCGGGTAACCTGCATCTTCACAGGTACTATAATTTCACCGAGTCTCTGGTTGAGACAGTGCCCAAATCGTTACACCTTTCGTGCGGGTCGGAACTTACCCGACAAGGAATTTCGCTACCTTAGGACCGTTATAGTTACGGCCGCCGTTTACTGGGGCTTCAGTTCAGAGCTTCGCTTACGCTAACCCCTCTCCTTAACCTTCCAGCACCGGGCAGGTGTCACCCCCTATACTTCGCCTTACGGCTTCGCAGAGAGCTGTGTTTTTGCTAAACAGTCGCTTGGGCCTATTCACTGCGGCTTTCCGTTAAGAAAGCACCCCTTCTCCCGAAGTTACGGGGTCATTTTGCCGAGTTCCTTAACCAGAGTTCTCTCGCACACCTTAGGATTCTCTCCTCGCCTACCTGTGTCGGTTTGCGGTACAGGCACCTTTTATCTCGCTAGAAGCTTTTCTTGGCAGCGGGGAATCAAAGACTTCGCTCCATAAGGAGCTTCCCCATCACAGCTCAGCCTTTACGATAAGCGGATTTGCCTACTTATCAGCCTAACTGCTTGGACGTGCACAACCAATCGCACGCTTCTTCTATCCTTCTGCGTCCCTCCATTGCTCAAACGATAAAGAGGTGGTACAGGAATATCAACCTGTTGTCCATCGCCTACGCCTGTCGGCCTCGGCTTAGGTCCTGACTAACCCTGAGCGGACGAGCCTTCCTCAGGAAACCTTAGGCATTCGGTGGACGGGATTCTCACCCGTCTTTCGCTACTCATACCGGCATTCTCACTTCTAAGCACTCCACCAGTCCTTCCGGTCTGACTTCACTGTCCTTAGAACGCTCCCCTACCACTGATACCATTGGTATCAATCCGCAGCTTCGGTGGTGTATTTAGCCCCGGTACATTTTCGGCGCAGAGTCACTCGACTAGTGAGCTATTACGCACTCTTTAAATGGTGGCTGCTTCTAAGCCAACATCCTAGTTGTCTAAGCAACTCCACATCCTTTTCCACTTAATACACACTTTGGGACCTTAGCTGGCGGTCTGGGCTGTTTCCCTTTTGACTACGGATCTTATCACTCGCAGTCTGACTCCTAAGGATAAGTCATTGGCATTCGGAGTTTGACTGAATTCGGTAATCCGATGAGGACCCCTAGTCCAATCAGTGCTCTACCTCCAAGACTCTTACACTTAAGGCTAGCCCTAAAGCTATTTCGGGGAGAACCAGCTATCTCCAGGTTCGATTGGAATTTCTCCGCTACCCACACCTCATCCCCGCACTTTTCAACGTGCGTGGGTTCGGGCCTCCATTCAGTGTTACCTGAACTTCACCCTGGACATGGGTAGATCACCTGGTTTCGGGTCTACGACCACGTACTAAACGCCCTATTCAGACTCGCTTTCGCTGCGGCTCCGCCTCTTCAGCTTAACCTCGCACGGGATCGTAACTCGCCGGTTCATTCTACAAAAGGCACGCCATCACCCGTTAACGGGCTCTGACTATTTGTAGGCACACGGTTTCAGGATCTCTTTCACTCCCCTTCCGGGGTGCTTTTCACCTTTCCCTCACGGTACTGGTTCACTATCGATCACTAGGGAGTATTTAGCCTTGGGAGATGGTCCTCCCAGATTCCGACGGAATTTCACGTGTTCCGCCGTACTCAGGATACATTCAAGAGAGAACGAAGTTTCGACTACGGGGTTGTTACCCTCTACGACGGACCTTTCCAGGTCGCTTCGTCTACCTCGTTCCTTTGTAACTCCGTATAGAATGTCCTACAACCCCAAGAGGCAAGCCTCTTGGTTTGGGCTATGTTCCGTTTCGCTCGCCGCTACTCAGGAAATCGCATTTGCTTTCTCTTCCTCCAGGTACTTAGATGTTTCAGTTCCCTGGGTCTGTCTTCCTTACCCTATGTATTCAG
>NZ_JBSSFA010000029.1:0-2829 GCF_054062215.1 Bacillus sp. TE9106W | reverse complement strand
TTTCTCCACCAGTTGCCTGTCAGCTACTAGGCGACTTGGCTCTTACCTAGGCTGGACTTTCACCAGCAAGCAGTGCCCAGCTTAGCTGGGCACGCCAAATAAAAAAGAACCTATCAAACGATAGATTCTTCTTTTGCAAACTGAGTAGAACGTCCTCTCGTAATCGAGAAAATTGCACAAAGTAGCGCTAATATAATAAAGCCGCCTCCTACCCAAGCGTTATATATAACAGAGGATTTTTCAATCACAACTCCGCCTACTGTTGAACCGAGTGCAATTCCTAAGTGAAGGGCAGAGTTATTTAAACTTTGCTGAATACCAGCTGATTCCGGTGCAATTTCAATTAAATAATTTTGTTGTGCTGGCGAAATAGCCCAGCTCAGCATACTCCAAATTCCCATCATAATAATGAACAGCGGGAACGAGAATGTCATTAATGGCAATAGGAAGATCGCACACGCAAATACGATAATAATTGAGATAATACTTTTCTTCGATCCCCATTTATCCGCAAGCCAGCCTCCGAAGCCGCCACCAATTACTGCTGCAATTCCGAAGATGAAGTAAAATACACTAATCCAATTCGCTTCCACATGCATCACATCTTTTAAGAAAGGTGTTAAATATGCATATAGTGTTAAATGACCCGTTAAAAATAAAAACGACGTTAACTGTGCACTAACGATTTTTTTATCTTTTAACGTAGCAATTTGTTCTCTTATTGATAATACTGATGTCGGTGGTACTTTCGTTAAGAATAATGAAATACAAGCGATTGCCATAACTGTTAAGATCGAAATGAGTACAAATGGTGCACGCCATCCGTATGCATTTCCGAGTACAAGGCCAAGCGGTACTCCAAGTACGAGCGATCCACTAATCCCCATGAAAATGATTCCAATTGCACGCGCACGAAAATGCGGTGCTACAACGCTAGAAGCAAGTGTTACTGACAGTGCAATAATAAGCGAACCACTCGCCGCACAAATCACCCTTGAGAACATTAACATGCCGTAATTCACACTAAATGCTGAAATAATATTTCCGATTAAGAAGATTGATAATGCCCCAACATACAATGTTTTTCTTTCAAACTTCCCTGTTAATGCTAATAAAACAGGACCTGATAAAGCAAATACTACTGAAAATATTGTGATAAGCTGACCAGCTGCACTAATAGATACACCTAAATCATTGGCAACTAAATCGAGCGTTCCTCCTATAATTAGCTCAACCGTTCCGACTACGAAAGCCGCGATAGCTAAAATATACACACGAAAATTCAAGTCTTTCCCCACACTTTCTATTTTGGTTACTACGATTATAGTAACCAAAATAGAAAGTGAACACAAGTACAATTTTTTTACAGCAAAAAAGGTAGGCGTATGATACGCCTACCTTTCAATTATGACACTTCAGTTTTGTTCTTCTTATTTAAATACCAATATACCGGAAGTCCCGTAAAGACAATTCCAATTGATAAGAAACAACTTAGTGGATCGTTAATAATCGCACTACCGATTACAAAGAGTGAGCCCAAAATCGCAACGATTGGGACGATTGGGAATAACGGTACACTGTATGCACGCTCTTTATTCTTATTACGTTTTCTTAAAATGAAGACACCGATAAACGTCATTACGTAGAAAATATAAATAATGAATACGGAAATCTCAGATAGCTTATTCGGATCACTAATAATCATTAAAATAATTCCTAAAATGATTTCAACAGTAATCGCATTTGCTGGTGTTTTAAATCTTGGGCTTTCTTTTGCAATAAACTTAGCAAATGGAAGTTGTCCACGTTCTGCCATCGACATCGGGATACGTGGGAACGTTAAAATCTTTCCATTTAAACAACCGAAAATAGAAACGATAATACCGATACTAATAATTTTCCCGCCATATTCCCCAAGTAGCATGCCCGCAGCTGTCGCTGTTGCATTTTCTCCAAGTTCTACAATTTGCGTTGCTGGTAATACATTCAGTAACGCTAAGTTAATTAATACGTAAGCAGCTGTTACAATTAAAATCCCAACTGTCATTGCTTTCGGTAATAGCTTTGTTGGATTCTTCATTTCTCCGCCAATCGAAGCAAGTAAAATCCAGCCGTCATAAGCAAATAACGTTGCTAAGATCGCCATCCCGATACTTTGATTTTCTGATATCGGCACAACTACATTAAAGATATCGCTATTCCCTTTCCAAAAACCTAACACAACAATTAATACGATTGGAATCATCTTCCCGATTGTCGTGATCGTTTGGACGATACCTCCGTATTTTGTTCCCATACTATTTACAACGCCAAGGAACACAACTGTTCCAATTGCGATTGGTAAATTCCATACTTTATCTAAATAGAAAAAATTAATCATTAAAGAACTAAAGTATAACCCTAATGTTCCAATAATAGCTGGCCCATAAACAATCGTTTGCATCCAGCCTGATAAATATCCCCAAAAACTTCCGTAAATCTCCTCTAAATACGTATACAACCCACCATTTTTCGGGATTTGCGCTCCAATTTCAGCTACTGTTAAACCACTTGCTAACGTTAACAGACCACCGATTACCCAAGCAAGAATCGCCATATTAGAACTCCCCGAGTAATCTAATACGCTCCCTGGTTTCATAAACACACCAGACCCAATAATCGTTCCTACTACGATAGAAAGTGCTACCGTTAAACCAATTTTGTTCTTCTCATCATGATGATGCATGCTGCGTATCCTGGTTTAAAATTCTTATAAAAATCTATAAATTGTTGGCGAACCAAGTCAAATGCCAACTACCGAAAAGGAATCTCACCTTTTTCCTGTCCGTA
>NZ_JBSSFA010000028.1:0-5373 GCF_054062215.1 Bacillus sp. TE9106W | reverse complement strand
TAATCCGTTCGCTCGACTTGCATGTATTAGGCACGCCGCCAGCGTTCATCCTGAGCCAGGATCAAACTCTCCAATAAAGTTAGTTTGTCTAGCATTATAAAATAAAAATTGACGTTTCACGTTGTTTGTTTCGTTCAGTTTTCAAAGAACTACTTAGTCGCTCATTTGCGACTTCCTTATGTTAACATTTTCATCTTTCAATGTCAACTTAGTTTTTTATTTCGTTTGTCACTTTCGACGTTATTGTCATCGGCGACTTGTTCTATATTACACCTCTATACTCTAATCGTCAACACTTTTTATAAAGATATTCAATTAAATGTTTTTACGCTCTTTTAGCTATATACGTCCCTACAAAAATTCATTACCGAAAACTACCTTCTGCTTCTCTTTAATTTATTCTCGCAAAACATATTCAATTTACTTCGACCCTAGGCTTAATTGGCGTGGATATTTCCCTTCCCTAAAACTATTAACCTTATTTTAACAAATACTAGTATATAATTAGAGGGGTGTTGTACCATCAATGAAATCCATTAGAAGTAGGTGAAGATATGAAAGATATACGTATCCTTATAGCAGACGATGATAAAGAAATCCGTAATTTACTAAAAATATATTTAGAACGAGAATTATATATGGTAGATACTGCAATTGATGGCGAAGTAGCCTTACAGTTATTTAATCAAAACAACTATAGCCTCGTTATATTAGATCTTATGATGCCGAAAGTAGATGGTATCGAAGTATGTAGAAAGCTTAGAGATAAAACTAACGTACCGATATTAATGCTAACCGCTAAAGATCACGAAGTCGATAAAATTTTAGGTTTAAGCATTGGTGCTGATGATTACATTACGAAGCCTTTCAGCATTCACGAAGTAGTTGCACGAGTCAAAGCTCTTATACGGCGTTTTTTAGTTCTTGGAAGTAACATTAATGTACAAGAGAAGACAACTTTAGCTTTTAAAGGACTAACTATCAATTTAAATACATATACAGTTCACACAAATAAAGAAGAAATCAGCTTAACCGGAAAAGAACTAGAACTATTAAAATTCTTTACTTCAAACCCAGGACAAGTATTTACAAAAACACAGCTCTTTCGCAATGTATGGGACGATAATTATATAGAAGATGATAATACCGTTATGGTACATATTCGAAAACTTAGAAAGAAAATAGAAACCGATCCTTCCAATCCAAAATTCATTCAAACTGTATGGGGAATTGGCTATAAGTTTGTAGGTGAAAAGCTTGAAGATTGATAAAATCCTCTTCCTTATTTCATTACAACTTATCATTTACGGGCTTTTACATATACAAATGGATCCAAAAGTAAAAATTTCTTTATTTATTACCCTTATCTTAATTACAATGTATCTCTTCTTTTCAAGAATACAATTTATTCAAAACCGCAAATCAATAGACACTAAATTAAGTCGTGCACTAAAGGGGAATTTACAAACGAGATTATTCACAAGTAATGATCAATCGTTCCATAATATCGTTTTTTCAATAAACGAACTAATAGCTGAATTAGAAAAGGTTCGGATTAAAGCAAAAAGGTCTGAGGAATCTAGAAAACAACTTTTATCTAGTATCTCACACGATATCCGAACACCACTCACCTCCATTATTGGATATATCGATGCTTTAAAAGATGGGGTTGCTACTTCTGAAATAGAAAAGCAAGAATATCTTAAAATACTGTATATGAAATCAAATAACTTAAAGCATCTAGTTGATGAAATATTCAATATGGCAAAGCTAGACGCCAATGAATTTCCACTAAAAGAAGAAAAACTCGATTTTTCTGAGGTTACTAGAGAAGTTTTGATCGAGTTTTTACCTGAAATCTCAAAACATAATATTAAACTACAAGTTCTTATGCCAGAGTCTACTTGTCCTATCATTGCAGATCATCTAAGCCTTATGCGGATTATAGGTAATTTAATGAAAAATGCCATTTATTACGGAAAGGATGGGAAAATAATAGGAGTCGAACTACTAGAAACGGATGCAGCATATGAACTTCTTATTTGGGATAAAGGCCCTGGTATTCCAAAACATGATTTACAAAACGTATTTGAGCGAATGTACCGAAGCGAACAATCAAGGAACTCGTCTTTTGGTGGTAGCGGGCTCGGCCTTTCTATTTCTAAAGCGCTCGTTGAGAGGAATGGTGGGCATATATGGGTTGAAAGTATTCCATGGGAACGAACCACTTTTGGCTTTTCCATTCCAAAACACAATACTTTTAAGAAATAGTTAAGAAATGATTAATATGCAGTTAAGCCTTCCTTTTTATCATGTAAGTAAGAACTTATAGAAAGTAGGTGTCTCCTATAAACACAATTATAAAAACGACTAATCTTACTAAAGTATATGGCAAGCAAAAGTCCGTAGATAATCTAAATATTAACGTTCAACAAGGAGAAATTTATGGATTCATAGGACGTAACGGTGCTGGTAAAACGACAACCATCCGTATGCTACTTAGTCTTATAAAGCCTACAAGTGGAACTATCGAAATATTCGGAGAGGACTTATTTCAAAATCAAAAAGATATTTTAAGTAGAATTGGTTCTATCGTTGAAGTTCCAGGGTTTTATGAAAACTTAACCGCAAAAGAAAACTTATTAATTAATGCAAAGATAATCGGGGTTTACAAAAAGAATGCTATTGAAGACGCATTAGAAATAGTGGGCTTGCAGCATGAAACAAAAAAGTTAGTAGGAAAGTATTCTTTAGGAATGAAGCAGCGCCTAGGAATTGCACGCGCCCTTCTCCATTATCCCGAATTACTCATATTAGATGAACCAACTAACGGACTAGACCCCATCGGTATTAAAGAAATGCGAAAACTTATTCATTCTTTAGCTCAAGAAAGAAATATAACGATACTCATTTCTAGTCACATATTAGCAGAGGTAGAACAGTTAGTTGATCGTATCGGAATTATTCACGAAGGAAGGTTACTAGAAGAAGTTTCTCTTGATAAGCTGCGCAAAGCAAACCGTAAGTACATAGAATTTCAGGTGAATAATGAAAATAAAGCTGCGATGCTATTAGAAAATCAATTTCAAATTTTCGATTATGAGGTACATGATGAAGGGAATATTCGCATTTACTCTCATTTTGGGCAACAAGGATACATTAACAGAACGTTTGTTCTCAATGATATTGAAGTATTAAAAATGATGATTAGTGAAGACAGATTAGAAGATTATTTCACCAAGCTAGTTGGAGGTGGAACAATTGGTTAATCTACTCTATACAGAACTATTAAAACTAAAACGCTCTAATATGTTTTTAATTAGCATTATTGGAGCTGGTGTCGCACCTTTCTTAGTCGTAGTAGCCTCTTATATACATATAAAAACAAAACAGCCAACTCCGACTATTTGGTTCCACCAGTTATTCACTGAAGTTAACTTATATACTACTTTAGTTATAGGATTCCCTTTATACGGAGTAGTTGTTGCTTATCTGTTTACCCGCGAATATGCAGAAGATACACTAAAAAATTTACTAACTATCCCCGTGTCGCGCATTAGCTTTATTATAAGTAAGTTCATCATTCTCTTCCTTTGGATCATGATGCTAACTTTAGTCGCTTGGTCGCTTACTTTAATATTAGGGCTATTGGGGAACTTCCCTGGTTTTAACACTACTTTACTTTTAGGTTCTTTCCTAAAATTTTTAATATGTGGCGGCCTTCTCTTTCTATTATCTTCACCTATCGTGCTATTAACTCTTTTAATGAAGAGCTATGTACCGCCTATTATATTAACAGTCATTATTACAATGACGAATCTTATGCTCGTGAACTCCAAGCATAAAGATTTATTTCCGTGGACGGCTACTCTAGATATTGCAAATAATGAATTACAACCCACATATCCACCAGAGTATTCTTATATCATCATTGCAACAACAGCAATTTTCGGATTTATTGCAACACTATTCTATTTTAAGAGAGTAGACATTCATTAATTTATAGGAGTGAAATTATGAGCGATATCATTACTGCCTTCATACTCGGTATTGTAGAGGGGTTAGCTGAATTTTTACCTATCTCTTCTACTGGTCACCTTATATTAGTCGGGCATTTATTAGGATTTGAAGGAGAAAGAGCAAAAACGTTTGAAATTGTTATTCAGCTAGGCGCGATTTTAGCTATTGCAATTTTATATCATAAACGTCTCGTTTCTTTATGTAATATTAAGCCTCTTCTACGCAAAGAGAAAAAATTCAACGCATTCCATGTATTTCTTGGTGTATTTCCGGCAGTAGTCGCTGGTTTGTTACTACATGATGTTATTAAAACTTACTTATTTCAGCCATACACTGTTGTGATTGGACTTGTAGCAGGAGCAATTCTTATGATCTTTGCAGAAGTAAAAAAGCAAGAGGCAACCTCCTATTCACTGGACGATTTAACGTACCGTCAAGCATTAACAATCGGATTATTTCAATGTTTAGCAGTATACCCTGGCTTCTCTAGAGCCGGCTCTACTATCTCTGGAGGTCTATTAGCAAAAGTAAATTATAAGACTGCATCTGAATTCTCTTTTCTCATTGCCCTTCCTGTAATGGTTGGGGCTACAGGCTTAGACTTATTAAAAAGCTGGACGTATTTAAGTGTCGACGATATCCCTATGTTTGCGGTAGGATTCATCACTTCTTTCATAGTCGCAATGTTAGCAGTAGTAACTTTTCTGAAGCTTTTAGAGAAGATAGGTTTAAAACCTTTTGCATATTATCGTATTTTGCTGGCTATCTTATTTACAGTCTTCGTATTACTATAGATTCGTATATGTCACATATTATTGAACCGATATTCAAGTTGAAGTATCGGTTTTTCTCTCTTTCACCTCTAGTATAACTTATTTCAGTAAGGTCTAGTGGAAATGGTGAAAAACCAGCATCTGTTACAGCTTGGCAATTTGGTAATTCCCCTAATTATCTCGCACAGTTAATAAATGATGACATAAAAATAGTAACATGCTTTGGCCATATTTTTTATGAATTAGAAAATGAAGTACTACTAACAACTAACCGATAGTCAGAATGAACCTGTAGCTATTATTAAAACAATAGAAGTAACTATAATGCCATTGAATGAAATAATAAAAGGACTCGCTATCGCTGAAGGCGATCTCATACCTATAGTTGCGAACTTATCAATATGAAAAACAAAATGAAGCTATAATTAATAACGATTTCACGAAAAGCTCACGCTTTATTAAACACGAAAAAACACAAGTCAAAAGACTTGTGTTTTTAGTTGCTTGGCGACGTCCTACTCTCACAGGGACAAGGTCCCAACTACCATCGGCGCTAGAGAGCTTAACTTCCGTGTTCGGT
>NZ_JBSSFA010000027.1:0-14841 GCF_054062215.1 Bacillus sp. TE9106W | reverse complement strand
GTTTGTCTAGCATCTAAAATAAAAATTGACGTTTCACGTTGTTTGTTTCGTTTAGTTTTCAAAGTTCAACATCGCGTTTCAGCGACTTTTATAATTTAACATTTCGAATTGAATCTGTCAACAACTTTTTTCTTTCGTTCCTGACGACGCTTATTAATTTACCATATTAATCATTCACCAGTCAATACTTTTTAAAAAAATGCCAAAATAAATTTATCTTGGCATGATATAAAGCTTAATAACTACCAATGCAGCAACACCAGGTAGACCTAATAAACTTGTGATTGTTGCAGTTCCTAAATTTATTGGAATATGAAAATCGAAATATGTTCCTACAACATTTACGATAAAAAGTAATGCTACTCCCAAAGTAACATGAAAGAGCGCTTTTCCTATAAAACGTAACGGCTTAGAAGAAACACCAAAAACAAGGAAAATAAAAACCAACGCAAGAATACCAACAATAATAATTGTAGAATTCATTTTTTCCTCCTTATGAATGACCTGTACACATTTATTTGTATGGGACAAGACGATAAAAAAGAACATTTATCATATAAATCCAGTCGTTTCATCTCATTCACCTTTATTAGGCAACACATTCTCCATAAAAACCATTAATCGATCTTTCTAAACGAAGTGATGACTACATGTTTAAGGAATAAAATAAAAAGGTTCTGCTTCTTCAGCAGAACCTTTTACCATTGTTCCATCTTTACAGGACGACGTTTCGCTTCTTTGAGCAAAAAGAAATATTTCGCCTCTGCTATTTTTAAAGAACAAAGTACATCTTGAGATGGTTCAACGCTTTGTTCAACCATTCTCTTTTGACGTAACCATTCATTCTTCACTTTTTCTAATAGTACAATTAGCTTATCATCATACTCTTTACGCAATTTACCCTTTTTTTGAAAGAACATTTTTGTTTCTCCTCTTATACTTCTCTACGACCTTCTAACGCTTTCGACAGTGTCACTTCATCTGCATATTCTAAATCTCCACCAACTGGCAGACCATGTGCAATACGAGTTACTTTAATACCTGTCGGCTTTAAGAGGCGGGATATATACATCGCTGTAGCTTCCCCTTCAATATTAGGATTTGTTGCTAATATTACTTCTTGTACCGTTTCATCGTGCAGTCGCTTTAAAAGCTGCGGGATATTAATGTCTTCTGGTCCAATTCCCTCCATTGGAGAGATAGCACCACGTAACACATGATATACACCTTGATACTCTTTCATCTTTTCCATCGCGATTACATCTTTCGGTTCTTGTACTACACAAACAACTGATTGATCTCGATGTGAATCGTTACAAATATAACAAGGGTCACGGTCAGTAATATGCCCGCATACAGAACAATACGCTAAGTCTCGCTTTGCATTTACAAGTGCTTTTGCAAAACCTAACACATCATCTTCTTTCATATCTAATACAAAAAATGCCAATCGAACCGCTGTTTTCGGTCCGATTCCTGGCAATTTCATAAAACTATCAATTAGTTTTGATATTGGTTCTGGATAATGCATATATCAATATCCTCCTAGAACATTCCACCCGGTAAGTTTAAGCCTTTTGTAAATTTACCCATTGTAGAGTTTGAAAGTTCATCAGCTTTTTTAAGTGCATCATTCGTTGCAGCTAAAACTAAGTCTTGTAGCATTTCGATATCTTCTGGATCTACAACTTCTTCTTTCACTTTTACTTCAAGAATTTGCTTATGACCATTTGCAATAACTGTGATCATACCGCCACCAGCTGTACCTTCAACTGTTTTTTCTCCTAGTTCTTCTTGCGCCTTTGCCATTTCCTTTTGCATCTTTTGCATTTGTTTCATCATGTTATTCATATTTCCCATTCCGCCACGCATCATAATTAATTCCTCCTAATTATTATTACTCTTTTATTTCAATGAGTTCTTGCCCTACTAATTTTACAGCCTCTTCTATAAGAGGATCTTCTTTTTTCTCTGGGCTTTCTTCAGAACTTCCACCTTCACGTTGTAAAAAATCTTCACGAATTTTACCCCATTCACTTTTTGGAATGGCAATCATATTTAATCTTTTACTTAACAATTCAAATAAAGCTTGTTCCACTGTATCCATAGCTTCTCGATTTTCGCTTGCCATTTTACAGTGAATCTCATATTGAAACGCTAAAACGTAAGTATCATCCGAAGCTGCTACTGGTTCGCTATTTTCTAATAAAACAGCAAATGCTACTTTGTTGTATGCTTTGAGTCTTCCTAGTAACTCACCCCACACAGCTTTTAATTGTTCTAAATCTTGACGCTTTGCTTGTTTTAATACTTCATTTACACGTCCAACAGGAATCTTCATACTCCCTGTCCGCACCGGCTTTGGTGCTGCACGCGTCTCTCTAACTTCCTGTTGCACACCGACCGGCACACCATTCTTTTTGACTTGTTCTAACTCTTTCTCCAATTGCTGCATCCTGTTCATAATTGCTTGTAAACGATCTGCACCGTTTGCTTGCATCATAAACTGTTGACACAGTTGTACCATAACGACTTCTAAGAAAATTCGCGGATGATTTGTCCACTTCATTTCCTGTTGTCCCTTACTAAGAGTATGAATGATTTCATAGATTACTTCCGGTTGCATTTCTTCACTTAACATACGGAATTGCTCATCTACCATTACTCGTTCCAACATATGTTCCAGTTGTGGTGAAGTTTGATATAAAAGCATATCACGATAATAGTAAATGAAATCCTCCATAAAGCGAACTGGATCTTTCCCTTTACCCATCATCTCATCTATGATACGTAACGCCCTTGATACATCATTTTCACGTATACACTCTACTAAGTTGCCTAAGTATTGCTGAGAAACAGAACCCGTTACAGCTAATACATCTTCTGTCGTAACCCTCTCATCACTATAAGATATCGCCTGATCAATAAGACTAAGCGCATCACGCATACCACCTTCAGCGGCACGCGCAACAATTTGTAACGCCTCATCTTCTACTTGCGTACCTTCATTAGTCACAACCGTCGACAATCTCTCAACAATATCATTTACTGATATTTTTCGAAATTCGAAACGTTGGCAACGCGAAATGATTGTAGGCGGTATCTTATGCGGTTCTGTTGTCGCCAAAATAAAGATAACATGTCCTGGCGGCTCTTCTAACGTTTTTAAAAGCGCATTGAAGGCACCCATAGAAAGCATGTGGACTTCATCAATAATGTATACTTTATATTCTACAGCACTTGGAGCATATTTTACTTTATCTCTAATATCTCGAATTTCATCTACACCGTTATTTGAAGCCGCATCAATTTCTAATACATCTGAAATAGACCCTTGCGTAATTCCCAAACAAGAGGGACATTCATTACAAGGTTCAGCTACTGGAGCATGTTCACAGTTGATTGCCTTTGCAAATACTTTTGCAATTGTCGTTTTTCCTGTTCCCCTTGGGCCAGAAAATAAATATGCATGTGAAACTTTCTCTTGAAGAAGGGCATTTTGCAACGTTTTTGTCACGTGCTTTTGACCGACTACATCTTCAAATTTTTGCGGTCTCCATGTTCGGTATAACGCTTGGTATGACACGAAAATACGGCCTCCCTCAAAGGTTATTATCTCATTTATTATAACCCATTCTGTTTATAGATTCCAAAAGTTATTTTCTATACAAAAAACCCACCTTAGTATTAAGGTGAGTTTTGTATACATATATAACTGCCGTGCACCTTCTGTCGATTACGTACCATAAGCGTTACTTAAGCAGTTAGCTCGGTTCAGGCACTCCTGCGGCACACGAGAAGACCCGCTTATTGCTGCTTCCTTCCGGACCTGACAAGGTTCACGGGGTCCCGTTGCGCAGGACCCAAACGTCAACACCACTTACTTAAGGCAGGCCTTACAGCAACATAACCTCGAGAAGGGATTCGGCCTCGCTAGAGCGGATTGCGAGTATAGGGCACCGCTACCTCCCCGCTTAGCACGGCAAAGTTAAAACCAATATTCGGTTGCCTTTATTAAAGGCACTATCAGTATAACTTGTTTTTTTATAAAATGCAAATACGTTAATTCTCGTTGCTTTTCTCTAATTTCTTGATCGCTTTTCTTTTTTTGCGAAGTTCTCTAAAAAAGTTTGTTAACAGCGTACCGCATTCTTCTTCTAATACACCATCTACTACTTCACATTGATGATTAAAACGTTCATCCGTTAACAGATTCATCAATGTCCCTGCACATCCACCTTTTGGATCACCTGCACCATATACGACTCGCTTTACTCGTGATAAAACAATTCCACCCGCACACATCGGACAAGGCTCTAATGTTACATATAAAGTCGCATCTTCTAAACGCCATGTCCCTAATTTTTTGCAAGCCTCATCAATAGCTAACAACTCAGCGTGAGCTATTGATCTTTGCTCAGTTTCCCTTAAATTATGAGCAGCACTAATTACTTCACCATTTAATACTATAACTGCACCAATCGGTACTTCTTGTATTGCCTCTGCTTTTTTAGCCTCTTCTATTGCTAACTGCATAAAATAAATATCTTGATCACGTTCCATAACATAGTCCTTTCATTACAAATAAAGTACACTTATTTCCATTTACTACACATGGGATAACTTTTACAAATTCAATCCACCCTAAGAAAAAAGAGAGGGGATTACATATGAAGAATACTGCCTTACTCATTATCGATATGATTAATGATTTTCAATTTTCACACGGCCCCATCCTAGCAAAAAAATGCGAAATGATAACCAATCCTATTTTACAATTAAAGAAAACAATGAAATCCTTCGGTTACCCCATCATTTATATTAATGACCATTATCAACTTTGGAGATCTGATATTGACCAATTAATTACTCATTGCACAAATGAATATAGTGAAAATATCATTCATAAGATTGCTCCAAGTTCTGATGATTACATTTTTATTAAACCACATTACTCTGCTTTTTATGAAACACCTTTAAATTCTTTATTAGGCTATTTAAAAATAGAAAATCTAATATTAACAGGGGTGGCTGGGAATATATGTATCCTCTTTACGGCTAACGATGCTCATATGAGGAATTATACATTGTATGTACCCCAGGACTGTATCGCCTCTAATCATGATCAAGATAACCTGCATGCTTTAAAAATAATGGAAACGACATTAAAAGCAAATATAATACCGTCATCTCAAATAAAATTTAATTAATACATATATCTATTTTCTAACTTTTTATATCAAATTAACCCGCTCGCTTCCCTCTTGTGCTACAATGATTCTGTTTTGTGTTTTTAGTAGTCACGGTAAATCACTGATTGAAAGGAGGAAACAGCGTGACCGGAGTACCATTTATCACGGTTGAAGGACCAATTGGTGTTGGAAAGACTTCACTTGCGAAGGAAATTTCAACTCACATGCAACTCCACTTACTGAAAGAGATTGTTGATGAAAACCCCTTTTTAGGAAAGTTCTATGAAGACATCGACGAATGGAGTTTTCAAACAGAGATGTTCTTTCTTTGTAATAGATACAAACAATTAGAAGATATTAACATAAAGTATTTGAATCAAAGGAAGCCAGTAGTAGCGGATTATCATATATTCAAAAATGTAATTTTCGCATCCCGTACATTAAAAGATTCTCAATATGACAAGTACATGCAAATCTATCGTATCCTTACACAAGATATGCCAGTTCCAAATGTTATCGTTTATTTAACAGCTAGCTTAGAAACATTGCAAAGGCGAATCGCCATGCGCGGAAGAGAATTCGAAAAAAATATGGATCCAAATTACTTACTACAGCTCACAAAAGATTACGAAACAGCAATGGATGCTTTTAAAAAGGACCATCCAGATATCCCAGTATTGAAATTTAACGGAGACGATATGGATTTTGTAAAAAATCCTGATGATTTAAACGTCATCCTATCTGCCCTTCAAAATACTCTCTTAAAGGAGTCGAAATAATAATGAATTTAAGGCAAAAATATGATATACCAAATGACGCAGTAATCACTATCGCTGGAACAGTAGGTGTCGGTAAATCCACTATGACAACTGCATTAGCTAACGCTTTAGGATATCGCACGTCATTTGAAAAGGTAGATTCTAACCCCTATTTGGACAAGTTCTATGCTGATTTCACACGCTGGAGCTTTCACTTACAAGTGTACTTTTTAGCAGAACGATTTAAAGAACAAAAAAGGATTTTTGAATACGGTGGCGGTTTTGTTCAAGATCGCTCTATCTATGAAGACACTGGCATTTTTGCAAAAATGCATCACGAAAAGGGTACAATGACGGAAACTGATTATGAAACATACAAAGGTTTATTTGACGCTATGGTCATGACTCCTTACTTCCCTCATCCAGATTTACTAATCTACTTAGAAGGTTCTTTCGATGATATCGTTGATCGCATCCAAGAACGTGGACGTCCGATGGAACAGCAAACGCCAATTGAGTATTGGAAAGAGATGCATGGGCGTTATGAAAACTGGATTAATAACTTTAATTCATGCCCTGTCTTACGATTAAATATTAATGAATACGATATTTTAAAAGATGGCGATTCCATTGAACCAATCATTAAAAAAATCGGCCATTTTTTAAAACAAACACGTAAACTTGTAAAATAAAAAACCCGTGCATACGCACGGGTTTTTCTACTAAATTACTTCTTCTTTGTCGGAGCAATAATTTCACTCTCAGATTTTCCAGCGTTAATACGCTGACGAACAGTACTTGTACTAATATCGTACGCCTCAGCAATCTCTTTAACAGTCATTTCTTTCCCGTTAATTACTGCTGTTAATACTTTACCTGTACGTTTTGGAGCTACTTCTTTCTTTACAGCTTCTTTTTTAACTTTTTTTGGTGCCTCTACTTTTGTTGCAGTTTGCTTTACGTCACAAGTGCAACCACAAAGTTTACGGAATGTATCATCGCTAATAATGCGTGATACATTTGCACCACTGTTTAAAATTCTATTGTTCTTACAGACAGGACATTGTACATAATATAAAGTTTTTCCATCTAAAGGAAACGTTTGTATAATAAGATCCATGTTGACTCCTTTCATATCTATGAAGATAATCATCGGAATATGAGTGTGTAATAAGGACATTATATCCTTACACCATACTTTATGATTGGTTTTAAAATAAAAACTCGTTACGTGTTGGTAACGAGTTCTCCAATCTCCACTTATATGCGCTGTTGTCAATTATATCTGGAGGAGGTAGAGGGATTCGAACCCCCGCGCGACTCTCGCCGCCTGTCGGTTTTCAAGACCGATCCCTTCAGCCAGACTTGGGTATACCTCCATATTGACATCAAATATAATATCAAAAGAAAAACAGTTAGTCAACCCTACTAAAATAAATTATGAGGAAAGGAAAATTTTACTTTTCCCCTCCTACATTATAGTACTGACAACGCTCATAATTACCAATCACTCATACCGATGAATGTTTATAGATTTACTTAATAACTGTTTTTCCTCCCATATAAGGGCGAAGAACTTCTGGAATTATAATTGTACCATCTTCTTGTTGGTAGTTTTCTAAAATAGCTGCTACCGTACGTCCAATTGCAAGACCAGATCCATTTAATGTATGAACATGTTCTGGTTTGCCGTTTGGCTCACGACGGAAACGGATATTTGCACGTCTCGCTTGGAAAGCCTCGAAATTACTACAAGAAGAGATTTCACGATATGTGCCATAGCTTGGAATCCATACTTCGATATCATATTTCTTCGCTGCTGTAAATCCTAAATCGCCTGTGCACATGCTCATAACGCGATATGGCAACTCTAATAATTGTAACACGCGTTCTGCATCATTTGTTAGTTTTTCTAACTCTTCGTAAGAATCTTCTGGTTTTACGAACTTGACAAGCTCTACTTTATTGAACTGATGCTGACGAATTAAACCACGTGTATCACGGCCAGCTGAACCTGCTTCAGAACGGAAACAAGAGCTAAATGCAGCATATCTTATAGGTAATTGCTCTTTATTTAAGATTTCATCACGGTGCATATTTGTTACAGGTACTTCAGCTGTTGGAATTAAGAAGTAGTCTTCACTTTCAATACGGAATGCATCTTCTTCAAACTTCGGAAGTTGTCCTGTCCCTGTCATGCTTGCACGGTTTACCATGTACGGAGGTAATACTTCTTCATATCCATGCTCATCAGTATGAAGATCAAGCATAAAGCTAATTAAAGCACGCTCTAATCTTGCGCCAGCACCTTTGTAGAATACGAAGCGGCTTCCTGTTACTTTTCCAGCACGCTCAAAATCTAGGATTCCTAAATCTGTAGCAAGATCCCAATGTGGTTTTGGTTCAAAAGCAAATTCTTTCACTTCTCCCCAAGTACGAGCTACTACATTATCATCCTCTGTTTCACCAACTGGAGCAGATTCGTGAGGGATATTTGGAATAGATAGCATCAATCTTTCTAAATCTTCTTCAACTGTACGAAGTTCATTATCAAGATCTTTTACTTTTTCTCCAACTTCACGCATTTCTAGAATTAGAGCTTCTGCATCTTTCTTTTCGCGCTTCAATACAGAGATTTGTTGAGATACTTCGTTACGTTTACTTTTTAGTTCCTCTGTTTGAACAAGTAGTTCTCTTCTTCTCTTATCCAATTCTTCAAAGCGACCAAAATCAGTTAAATCTTCGCCTCTATGCTGTAACTTTGCTTTTACTTCTTCAAAATTTGTACGTAAAAATTTAATATCAAGCATTATATACTCCTCCTTTTATTTTATAAAACACAAAAAACTCCCGTCCCTATATAAAGGGACGGGAGTTAACCCGCGTTGCCACCCTAGTTGAAAGCATTACCGCCTTCCTCTCAAGTAGAAATAACGGCTCTTCACCGGGAATGTTTACTAATCATAAAGATATTCCACATTCCATTCCAGGATGGATTCACAAACTGTTTCTATCGATTTCCACCAACCATCGACTCTCTATAAGAAACGACATTTGTTACTACTTCCTATCAACACGCTTATTTTATAAAATTGTTACCATCAATTTACTATAATCTTATACAAGTTGCAAGTTACTTATACAACTTTTTTCATTTTCGCTTCTTTTACCATTTCTACAAAGTATGCTGTTACACGATGATCATCCGTTAATTCTGGATGGAAAGAAGCAGCTAAAAACGGACC
Organism: Bacillus sp. TE9106W; assembly: GCF_054062215.1. Classification (NCBI taxonomy): domain Bacteria; kingdom Bacillati; phylum Bacillota; class Bacilli; order Caryophanales; family Bacillaceae; genus Bacillus; species Bacillus sp. TE9106W. The sequence goes on along the minus strand of NZ_JBSSFA010000027.1, from coordinate 5,646 downwards.
TTGCCTTACCGCTACCATGCGATCACCATGTGTAGAAAGTACCTCAACATCATCCGCTACATTTACAACATACGGGGCACGAATAAATACGCCAACAAAATCTTCTCCCACACCTTTAATAGAAAGTGCAGCTTCAAAGCTATCTTTTTGACGTCCAAACGCATTGCGCTCAACTGTAATATCCATCGCACCAATATGTGCTTCGTCATAGCCAATAAGTGTTTTAGCAAGAAGAATCATTCCTGCACATGTACCAAACATTGGTTTACCAGACTTCGCGAATGTACGAAGTGGTTCCATGAAATCATACTTATCAATAAGACGGCGCATAGTTGTACTTTCACCGCCTGGTAAAATAAGACCATCAATCTCTTCAAGTTGTTCTATACGCTTTACAACAACAGCTTCTGCACCACTTGCTTCAACTGATTTTACATGTTCACGAACTGCACCTTGAAGACCTAGTACACCAATTTTCACCATTTTAAAGTTCTCCTTCAATTACCATCCACGCTCTTGCATGCGTTGTTCTGGTAATAACGTTGAAATTTCGATACCCTTCATCGCATTACCTAATCCTTTTGAAAGGCTTGCAATTAGTTCGTAATCTTCATAATGAGTTGTTGCTTCAACGATTGCACGTGCAAATTTCGCTGGGTTCTCTGATTTAAAGATACCAGATCCAACAAATACACCATCCGCACCTAATTGCATCATTAACGCTGCATCTGCTGGTGTTGCTACACCACCTGCTGCAAAGTTTACAACCGGCAAACGACCAAGACGTTTAATTTCAAGTAGTACTTCATAAGGAGCACCAGTATTTTTTGCATATGTCATTAACTCATCTTCACGTAGACTTGCAACTTGACGGATTTCTGCATTGACTTGACGCATATGACGAACTGCCTCTACAATGTTCCCTGTTCCTGGTTCACCTTTTGTACGAAGCATAGATGCACCTTCTGCAATACGACGTGCAGCTTCTCCAATATCACGGCAACCACATACAAATGGAACAGTGTAATCACGTTTATTTAAATGGTATACTTCATCGGCAGGAGTTAATACTTCACTCTCATCGATATAGTCTACCCCTAATGATTCTAATACACGTGCTTCTACAAGGTGACCGATACGGCATTTTGCCATAACCGGAATTGACACAGCACCCATAACTTCTTCAACGATTGTTGGATCTGCCATACGAGAAACGCCACCTGCTGCACGAATATCTGCTGGTACGCGCTCTAATGCCATAACGGCAACTGCGCCTGCCTCTTCTGCAATTTTTGCTTGTTCAGCGTTAATTACGTCCATAATAACGCCGCCTTTTTGCATTTCTGCCATTCCACGTTTTACACGTTCTGTCCCTGTTACATTTGTCATGTTACAAAAACCCCCCTAGGTGAATTGCTTTTCCCCGTTAAAGGCGAAAATTAAGAATACTCTTACATTCTACCACTAACTATCGGATGCTTGTCTACTACTTTTTCATAAAGTCGGTATGAAAAATAGGAATAAGAAAAAGCCCCTACAATGAGGAGCTTTTAAAACCAACCTTTTACTGTATCAACAGCACTATTCCATATACCACTAAAGAAAGAACCAATTCCGCGCATAGCACGAGTAAACCAGTTTGCTTCTTCTACTTCAGATGTTGTTACAAGATCCACTTGCAACGACTTACCAGTTAAAAATCCAGGGTCGTTTGTATCTTTTGGCGTAATTACCATTTGACCAAGCGCAGCTCCTTTTTTAATAGGTGCTTCTTGTCCTTTACTTGATTCTTTTAATTCTGTTTTATAAACTTCTTTACTTCCTTTTGGTACTGGAAGTGAAATGGCTTGTTTCGTTTGAACTGCTACATCCTTATCTTTTGCATTTTCTACTCGTACTGTTTCTTGTCCTTTTACTGAAGAACCTTTTTTGTACATTTGTTTCATTTCAAAGTTAGCAAATCCATAATCATATAGCTTCTTTGTTTCATCAAAACGTGCTGTATGAGAACTTGTTTTAATTACTACAGAAATAAAACGCATACCGTTTCTTTCAACCGTACCAGTGAAGCAATCTCCTGCTTCTGGAGTTGAACCTGTCTTTAGGCCATCTACGCCATCATATTCTTTAACTAAACCTTTTAACATCCAGTTCCAGTTCGACATTGCAAACTTCTCTTTTTCTGGACGGAATTCTTTTTTCGGGATTTTTGCTGTATCTAACACTTTCGGATAATCTTTAATTAAATGTTGTGCTAAAGTTGCAACATCCTTTGCAGACATTTTATTTTCTTCATCTGCTGTTGTTCCTTCTGGATGCATTCCCTTTAAATCCTTATTCGTTAAACCTGTAGAATTGACAAATTTATAATTTTTTAACCCTAGCTCTTTCGATTTATCATTCATCATTTTTACGAAATCTACTTCTTTACCTGCAATTGCTTCTGCTAATGCAATCGTTGCACCGTTTGCAGAGAAGATTGCCATTGCCTCGTACAACTCTTTTACCGTATAAGAACCACCATTTTCTAATGCCACATTTGATAATGAAGCATCTTGTGAAACTTTATACGCATATTCAGAAACCTTAATTTTCTGATCCCACTTAAGCTTTCCTTTATCCACTGCTTCGTGAACTAAATATTCACTCATCATCTTTGTCATACTAGCAATGGATAATAATTCATCTGCATTCTTTTGATATAAAATTTTTCCAGAATTCGCTTCTACTAAAATTGCCGCACCTGCTTCAATGTTTAAAGCGGCTCCTGTTTCAGCTGATGCATTGCTATATGGTAACAACATACTACAAGCTAGTGTAAGCATTGTTACTAGCGCAATGAATCTTTTGCAAAACATACCTTTCACTTTTGCTACCCCCAATATCTATGTACTCACATAACCGTTATTCTAACATAATCAAAAAAAAATAGACAGAGATATCAAATCTCTGTCTATTTGTATATAAGACATTATAATGAGTAGTTTGGAGCCTCTTTTGTAATTTGTACGTGATGAGGATGGCTTTCAAGTAAACCAGCACCTGACATGCGAACAAATTGTGCATTCTCACGTAAGAATTCTAAATCTTGTGCCCCGCAATAGCCCATACCTGCACGTAAACCACCAACTAATTGGTGAACTGTATCTGCTAAAGGTCCTTTATATGGTACTCGTCCTTCAATACCTTCTGGAACAAGTTTTTTATTTCCTTCTTGGAAGTAACGATCTTTACTTCCTTTTTCCATCGCTCCGACAGAACCCATACCGCGATATACTTTAAATTGGCGACCTTGATAAATTTCAGTTTCACCAGGGCTTTCGGCAACACCAGCAAACATACTGCCTAGCATAACAACATGTGCTCCTGCTGCTAAAGCTTTAACCATATCACCAGAGTACTTAATACCACCATCAGCAATAACTGGAATACCGTGTTTACGAGCTTCTGTTGCACAATCATAAACCGCTGTTAATTGTGGTACACCAACGCCGGCTACAACACGTGTTGTACAGATAGAACCTGGTCCAATACCAACTTTAACTACGTTTGCACCTGCTTCAATTAATGCTTTTGTTGCTTCAGCAGTAGCAACATTTCCAGCAATAATATTTAATGATGGATACTTTGCACGAACTTCTTTTACTTTATCAATAACACCTTGAGAATGTCCGTGAGCTGTATCAAGTACGATTGCATCTACGCTAGCTTTTACTAATGCGTCGATACGAGTCATAGCATCAGCCGTTACACCAACTGCTGCTCCAACTAATAAGCGCCCTTGCTTATCCTTAGCGGAATTTGGGAATTCAATTACTTTTTCAATATCTTTTATTGTAATAAGCCCTTGTAATACACCGTTGTTATCAACAAGAGGGAGTTTTTCAATTTTATACTTTTGTAGGATCTTTTCAGCTTCACTTAGCGTTGTACCAACTGGAGCTGTAATTAGTTGTTCTTTTGTCATTACGTCGGAAATTTTGATTGAGTAGTCTTGGATAAAACGCATATCACGGTTTGTAATAATACCAACTAATTTTCGCTCGTCTAAATTATTTACAACCGGTACACCTGAGATACGGTATTTTCCCATAAGGTGCTCTGCATCATACACTTGATGTTCTGGAGTTAAAAAGAATGGATCTGAAATAACGCCACTTTCAGAACGTTTTACTTTATCAACTTGCTCGGCTTGTTGTTCAATAGACATGTTTTTATGAATAATTCCTAAACCGCCTTGACGAGCCATTGCAATAGCCATATCCGCTTCTGTTACTGTATCCATTCCTGCACTAATTAACGGGATGTTTAACTGTAAGCTTTCAGATAAAACTGTTTTAACACTTACTTCTCTTGGTAATACATCTGACTTTGCTGGTACAAGTAATACGTCATCAAAAGTCAAACCTTCTTTAACAAATTTAGATTCCCACATAATTGTTCCCCCCATGATACCAGAAATTATTATTAGTAGCTTATCAATTGGTTAAAATACTGTCAAGGACGTATATATATGTTAGAATTTTTAGACAATAAAAGGAGCGTAATATATGCATCAAACACATTGTACTTGGCAGCAATTAAGTTTCTTCTTTTCATCTCAAAATGTACAACGTTATCTTGCCCGTTGTTATGAAAAATCCTCCATACAAGATGCTGAAAAAAAAAGTTTCGAAAATTGTTATCCCTTTATTTATTACTTAGAACATGGGAAAAATTATTACGAATTATATAAGGTAGCTCCCTTTTCGATTCAACCAATGTTATTGTTTTATGGAATAAGCCAACTTTTTAAAGCGTGCTTGTTAACTATTGATCCGAACTATCCTGAATCCACTACTGTTTTAGCTCATGGTGTTACGACTCGTAAACGGAAAAAACAGGGGTATCAATTTTTAGAAGATGAGGTAAAGGTACAAAAAAACGGACTATTTACTCATGTTGCAGAACAGCTGTTTCACATGAAACACTTAGAATCAGAGAAGTTTAACATGTTGGATTTAATGGGGAATATTCCGGAATTACAAAACTTATTTCGCTATAGTCAACGAGGTGCCACTTTGTATAAAATTGATTCACCAAATACAAATGAGCTTTCCTTTTCAGTCAACATACTAGATCGACTTCATATGACTACAGAAAGATTTTCACGTTACATTGAATCAATTTGTAAGCACTTATCCATACAACATGTTCCTGGGAAAACGAGCGCGTCTAATTTGCTTTTTACAGCTCCTATCCAATCGTGGAATCCTATATATAGTACGCCTTTATACTACGAATATCTTGCTGATACTTATTACTTACCACTTACAACTGACCCTAGAAATCCTAAACCCGCATTACCTGAACTTCTTGTTCATTATTTATTGCTCTACAATTTAAGTATGATTTCTAGATACGAAACAGATTGGTGGTATGATTTACTTGGAAGCTATGGATCTGAAGATTATCCTTTTATTTATCAATTCCTTACTATTTCTGCTCAAAAAGTTCCTTACTACATTTCGTCTTTTTTACTAGCAGAACCGGGCCTATTTCATGGGAAATAAAAAAACACAAGTCAAAAGACTTGTGTTTTTAGTTGCTTGGCGACGTCCTACTCTCACAGGGACAAGGTCCCAACTACCATCGGCGCTAGAGAGC
>NZ_JBSSFA010000026.1:0-18216 GCF_054062215.1 Bacillus sp. TE9106W | reverse complement strand
CCCCGCAACCAAATGGTCCCGTGGTGTAGTGGTTAACATGCCTGCCTGTCACGCAGGAGATCGCCGGTTCGACCCCGGTCGGGACCGCCATTTTATATAAAGAAAAGAACGAAACATGTTGTTTCGTATTTTTTTATTTGTTTTAACAAAAAACTAATAAAGACAGTCAAACTATCCTTAGGAAAACTCCTAAGGACTTTTTTATATATTTAAAACCTGTATAATAAAGAGCAGAGAACATTGTGAGTAAAGTAGGTGAAGTCTGTGAGTAAATATGAAATAACAACAAAATCATCTGAGGAAACACAAAAATTATCAGAAAAACTAGGTGAACTTGTTCGGGCACAAGATGTAATTATTTTAGAAGGAGATCTTGGGGCTGGTAAGACGACCTTTACAAAAGGACTAGCAAAAGGTCTTGGAGTGAAAAGAGTTGTAAATAGCCCTACCTTTAATATTATTAAAGAATATAAAGGGAGATTACCACTATATCATATGGACGTGTATCGCTTAGCAGAAAGTGAAGAAGATTTAGGCTTCGATGAGTATTTCTACGGTGAAGGAATTACGGTAGTAGAATGGGCTCATTTAATAGAAGCATATTTACCAAAAGAGAAGTTACAAATTAGTTTATTCCATGCTGGAGATGACACAAGAAACATTGTACTCGAGCCAATTGGAGATCGCTATATTAGATTATGTGAGGAGCTATTACAAGATGAAAGTACTAGCAATTGATACTTCAAATTACGTAATGGGTGTATCCCTTATTGAAGAAGGAAACGTAATTGGGGAAATCATTACAAATTTAACAAAAAACCATTCTGTACGTCTTATGCCAGCTGTAGAACAACTGTTAAAAGAATGCGGTGTAAAGCCGAAAGAATTAACTAAAATAGTTGTAGCTGCTGGACCAGGATCATATACAGGTGTTCGTATAGGCGTGACAGCTGCAAAAACATTGGCTTGGTCACTTCAAATACCAATTGTAGGTGTATCAAGTTTAGAAGTAGTGGCTGCAAATGGTGCTAATTTTAATGGATTAATTTGTCCTTTATTCGACGGAAGACGTGGACAAATTTATACGGGCTTATATACATATGAAGGAGAGGATTTAACTTCTATAGAAGAAGATCGAATCATCCTTATTGTAGACTGGTTGCAAATGTTAAAAGATAAAGGAAAGCCTGTTTTATTTATTGGTAACGATGTTAAATTACACAAAGAAACAATTATCGAACATTTAGGCGATCAAGCTGTATTTGCTCCTGTCACTAAAAATAACCCAAGACCAAGTGAACTAGCGTTCTTAGGACTACAAAAAGAAGAACAAGATGTACATTCATTTGTTCCTAGTTATCTTCGTTTAGCTGAAGCTGAAACAAAGTGGTTAGAAAGTCAAAATAAGTAGGAGCTTGCAGAGGATGGATATGATATTTAGAAAGATGGAACTCGATGATATTGCTCAAATTGTAGCTATTGAAGAAGCATCTTTTTCAACTCCTTGGACTGCAGATGCCTTTCACCGTGAGTTAACGATGAATGAACATGCACATTATGTTGTGCTAGAAAAAGATGGTCGTGTAATTGGCTATTGTGGATTGTGGATAATTATTGATGAATCACATATAACAAATATAGCTATTTTGCCAGAATACAGAGGTCAAAAGCTAGGGGATGCTTTATTAAAAGAAGTTATTTCCGAAGCGAAAACTCTAGGCGTAAAAACGATGACACTTGAAGTACGTGTATCAAATGAGGTAGCAAAACAGTTATACAGAAAATACGGATTTCAAAATGGTGGAATTCGTAAACGATACTATGCAGACAATCAGGAAGATGGTCTCGTAATGTGGGTGAATATATAATGGAAAAAAATACGATTATACTTGGTATTGAAACAAGTTGTGATGAAACAGCAGTAGCGGTTGTTAAAAATGGAACGGAAATTATTGCGAATGTCGTTGCATCACAAATTGAAAGTCATAAACGTTTTGGCGGAGTTGTACCAGAGATTGCATCTCGTCATCATGTAGAAGAAATTACAGTTGTGTTAGAAGAAGCTTTAAAAGAAGCGAATATCACATTTGATGATATTGATGCAATTGCTGTAACAGAAGGACCTGGTTTAGTAGGAGCACTTCTAATAGGGGTAAATGCAGCGAAAGCAGTGGCATTTGCACATGATATCCCTCTAGTTGGTGTTCATCATATCGCTGGCCACATTTATGCGAACCGTTTAGTAAAAGAAGTTCAATTCCCATTACTATCACTTGTTGTATCTGGTGGACATACAGAGCTTGTTTATATGAAAGAACATGGTTCGTTTGAAGTAATTGGTGAAACGCGAGATGATGCAGCAGGAGAAGCATATGATAAAGTAGCTCGTACGTTATCTATGCCATATCCAGGGGGTCCTCATATTGATCGCCTTGCACATGAAGGGAAACCAACAATCGATTTACCTCGTGCATGGCTTGAACCTGATTCGTATGATTTCAGTTTTAGTGGATTAAAATCAGCAGTTATCAACACTGTGCATAACGCAAAACAACGCGGTATAGAAATTGCACCGGAAGATTTAGCGGCAAGTTTCCAAGAGAGTGTCATTGACGTACTAGTAACGAAAGCATCTCGTGCAGCGGATGCTTATAACGTAAAGCAAGTGCTTCTTGCTGGTGGAGTGGCTGCTAATAAAGGGCTTCGTGCAGGCTTAGAAACAGAATTTGCACAAAAAGAAAATGTAGAGCTAATTATTCCTCCTCTATCTTTATGCACAGATAATGCAGCAATGATTGCAGCGGCAGGTACAATTGCATATGAACAAGGAAAACGTGCTACATTAGCTTTAAATGCAAATCCAGGATTAGATATCGAAGCATAGTTATGCACAAAATTAACCACAGCTTGTGGATAAAACCCATATTATCTGTTGATAATGTGGGTTTTATTGTGTATATAAAATGTTGACAACTTTTTTGTTAATTGTGGATAATGTGGAAAAGTTATTTTGTTGTTTATTTTATAAAGGTGGATATGTGTATAAACTTGTGGATAAAATAGGTGAAGTCTGACCTTTAGATGTATTCTTCTCGGGAAATAAAAAACAAGAAGATATCTTTAAAAAACATTTTGAAATATGCTCTTATTATAGGAGTCGCTAATATTGTCAAACTTTGTCGTTGAAACGATGCCTCATGTCGAATATTTTATACAATATGACGTTAATTCAAACTAGAAGATAAAAAGGATGCCGCATAGTCTAAAATCCCGACTTATGAGACATCCCTCTTATTCAAGACTCTTATAAATGTAATTCTTCCCATTCTGCCATACAAGCATCAAGTTGCTCTTGTAGTGTTTGCTTTTTCGTTGTAATTTCACTAGCCTTTTCATAATCTGCATATATTTCTGGTAAGCAAAGTTGATCTTCTAACGTAGCAATTTCTTCTTCAAATTGTACAATGTTTTGTTCTAGTTCCTCAATTTTTCGAGTACGTTGACGCTCCAACTTTTTGCGCTCTTTTTCTTCCAGGTAATTTAATTTTTCTTGTGCAACTGTCTTTTGAACCGGAGTTTCATCTTCTTGCTCTAATTCCGCACGTTCGATCATCTCATTTTTCTTTTCAACGTAGTAATCGTAATCCCCTAAGTATTCCTGTGCACCTTCTGTTGATAACTCAATAACAGTTGTCGTTACACGATTAATAAAGTAGCGGTCATGTGAAACAAATAGAAGGGTACCAGGATAATCAATTAAAGCATTTTCCAAGATTTCTTTACTATTTAAATCAAGATGGTTTGTAGGCTCATCGAGAATTAATAAATTTGATTTTTGCATCATAAGTTTTGCAAGAGCTAACCGAGCTTTTTGCCCACCACTAAGAGAAGATACTGGCTTTAATACATCATCTCCTGTGAATAAGAAGTTACCTAATATCGTGCGAATTTCTTTTTCAGGTTGCAGTGGATATTCATCCCATAATTCATTTAAAACTCGCTTAGAAGATGTTAAATTAGCTTGTTCCTGATCATAATAACCAACAGATACATTGGATCCGAAAGAAACATCACCATGTAATAGTGGTAACTTATTCACAATGGATTTTAACAATGTGGATTTCCCAATTCCATTTGGACCAACTAAAGCAACGCTATCTCCGCGAGTTAAGCGCATTGTTACATGTTCAATAATTGGATCCTTATCATAGCCGATAGTTGCATCCTTTACTTGTAAAACATCATTTCCACTTTGTTTTTCGATATCGAAGTGGAAGGAAGCTGACTTAGAATCCCCTAATGGTCTTGTTAATAATTCCATTCGGTCTAATTGTTTCCGGCGACTTTGTGCACGTTTTGTCGTAGATGCACGAGCTATATTCTTTTGAACGAAGTCCTCCAGCTTAGCGATTTCATCTTGTTGTTTTTCATAACGTTTCATTTCTTGTTCGTATAGTGCTGATTTTAAGTCTAAATATTTACTGTAGTTACCAACAAATCGTCTACTTTCTTTATTCGAAATTTCATATACTTGTGTAACAAGTTTATCTAAGAAATAACGGTCATGGGAAACGATTAGTATTGCCCCAGGATAACCTTGTAAATATTGTTCAAGCCATGTTAATGTTTCGATGTCTAAATGGTTTGTAGGCTCGTCCAAAATAAGTAGGTCTGGTTTCGTTAATAATAATTTACCGAGAGCTAATCGTGTTTTTTGTCCACCGCTTAATGTCGAAATCGTCGTCTGGTGCGTTTCAACTGGGAAGCCAAGACCACTTAAAATCGAACGGATATCTGCTTCGTACTGATAGCCACCTTGATCTTTATAATCTAATTGTAATTGGTCATAATCAGCTAATAATCTTTCATATGTAGCCTCGTTTGAAAAGTTTTCTTCTTTTCCCATCTCTTGCTCTAGCCTTCGAAGTTTTGTCTCCATTTGCTGCAAGTGTGTAAAGACGGTTAGCATTTCATCCCAAATTGTTAAAGATGTTTCTAAACCGGTATTTTGAGCTAAATATCCCATTGAGACATCTTTCGGTTTTATAATTTCGCCACCATCATGAGATAGCTCACCTGCTATTATTTTTAATAATGTAGATTTTCCGGCTCCATTTCGTCCGACTAATGCGATACGATCTTTCGTTTGAACTTCCAATTTTATGTTTGCAAGAATCGTTTCTGCACCGTATAATTTCGAAAGCGCGTTTACTTGTAATAAAATCAATGTTTTCACCTCAAATAATTTCTTAACTTTGCCATGTTTATATTTCTCAATCATACTAAAAATAGTGTATAGTTTAAAATACAGAGAGAATACTTCTTCTTTCTATTATACAAGGAATTTAATAAGTGCTAAACTTCTGTATTTGATTAAAGCATATGAATAAAGATAGGAAGAGAGGAGAGGTTATATGGAGCAGCAGAAAATTCCACAAGCCACTGCTAAGAGATTGCCTCTATACTATCGATTTATCCAAAACTTATCTCTTTCTGGTAAGCAACGTGTTTCATCAGCCGAATTAAGTGAAGCGGTAAAGGTTGATTCCGCAACGATTCGAAGAGATTTCTCATACTTTGGAGCATTAGGAAAAAAAGGATATGGATATAACGTAAATTATTTATTATCATTTTTCCGTGAAACACTCGACCAAGATGATATAACACGTGTAGCGCTTATTGGAGTAGGTAATTTAGGGACCGCTTTCTTACATTATAATTTCACGAAAAACAATAATACAAAAATTGAAATGGCGTTTGATGTTAGTGAAGAGAAAGTTGGAACAGAAATCGGAGGCATTCCTGTATATCACTTAGATGAATTAGAAGAACGTTTATCAACTGATATACAAGTGGCAATATTAACAGTACCCGCTACAGTAGCGCAATCTGTAGCCGATAGATTGGCAGAAACAAACGTGCATGGTATTTTGAATTTTACACCAGCGCGCTTAAATGTGTCGGAAAATATAAGAATTCATCATATTGATTTAGCAGTAGAGTTACAAACATTAGTTTATTTTTTAAAGAATTATCCACAATAAAACGCAGAGGAAGCGACCTCTGCGTTTTATTATTGTTTTTTCTTTGTGAATTTAACTAAGATGAGGCGAAGTGCCAAATTAAAATCAATCGTTGCCATAACTGCAAATAGTATTGTCCACATATTCCAGATTGTATCTGTGACATTCCTAATGGCTAGATGTGTAAAGATACATCCTAGAAGGAAGTACAATGCAGCCATGAACAATGGTGAGTTTCTCATACTAAAAATCCTCCGATAAAGCCTTGCATTTTTTCAGCTTCTTTAATCATTTCTTGAATTTGTTCGTTACTCACTAAAACTTGGGCAACTGCAACTAATGTATTCATTGCAACATGAGCTGCAATTGGAACGATAATACGCTTCGTTTTTACATATAAGAAGGCGAATACGAGCCCCATAGCAGTGTATACCAATAAGTGAGTAAAATCAAAATGAATCGCCGCAAATACAAGGGAACTAATGATAGCGGCAATAAAGAAGTTAAACTTCTTATAAAGTGTACCAAATAAAATTTTTCTAAATACGATTTCTTCCAAAATAGGTCCTATTATAGAGATGACGATAAGGAACCAAGGTGTCGTTCTTGCGATATCCATAAGTCTCGCTGTATTTTCAGATCCAGGTTTAATACCTAATACATACATTTCGATCATACCAGCAATACTTTGCGAGAAAAATGCTAAGAAGAACCCGATAAAAATCCAACCAATCGTAGCTGGAACAGTAGAACGCTTTGTATCTAAATGTCTGTCGCGAATATCTGTTCTAAGTAACCAAAGTACGATACATAATGCAATAAAGAAGCTAATGATTGCCCAGTGACCAGTTATGAGTTGAAATTTCTCTTCCCTAGTAAATCCCCTGTTATCATAAAGTCCAGTTTTCAGGAGAAGTGGTAATCCAGCAATTGATGATAACTGCATTAAAATGTATGTAACGATAACCCACCAATATTGTTTTTTCAAATGGTTTAACCATCCTTTCTAACTCTAGTGTATGAGATAAGGTAGGATAACATGTAAATATGCTACCTACGATATAAACCTTACTTAAATTATGTTTTTTTTGTAAATCCTTATTTGAAATTATAATAGAAGACAGGAGAAAGTTGTGTGTGTAGCGAAAACAACTTAGGGTGTCCTTTCATATTGTAACATACGAGTAGTGGAAACAACGATTCATATAGTAAAGGTAGAAGAAGAGGAACTCTATATAGAAAAGTTTATAGCGTAATTTGCGAAAAAATTATGATTTTTTTACTTGCAAAAGAAATTGAGATTATTTATTATTATAAGTGTGTTAGCACTCGGGTGACTTGAGTGCTAATAAATAAAATTTACATAACAAAATGAGGAGGTTATTGTTCATGCTAAAGCCATTAGGTGATCGCGTTGTAATTGAGCTTGTTCAAGCGGAAGAAAAAACAGCAAGTGGTATTGTATTACCAGACACAGCAAAAGAAAAACCACAAGAGGGTAAAGTTATTGCAGTAGGTACTGGTCGAGTGCTTGAAAATGGTGAGCGTGTTGCTTTAGAGGTAGCAGCAGGTGATCTTATCATCTTCTCAAAATATGCAGGTACTGAAGTGAAATATGAAGGTACAGACTACTTGATTTTACGTGAAAGTGACATTTTAGCAGTTATCGGTTAATTATATAAATCTTAAAAAATCCAAGGGGGTCAATTATTATGGCAAAAGATATTAAATTTAGTGAAGAAGCACGTCGTTCGATGCTTCGCGGTGTCGACACTCTTGCAAATGCAGTAAAAGTAACGCTTGGACCAAAAGGTCGTAACGTTGTTCTTGAGAAAAAATTCGGTTCACCACTTATTACAAATGACGGTGTAACAATCGCAAAAGAAATTGAATTAGAAGATGCATTCGAAAACATGGGTGCGAAATTAGTAGCAGAAGTTGCTAGCAAAACAAATGATGTAGCTGGTGACGGAACAACAACTGCAACTGTATTAGCACAAGCTATGATTCGTGAAGGTCTGAAAAACGTAACAGCTGGTGCGAACCCAATGGGTCTTCGTAAAGGTATCGAAAAAGCTGTTACTGCTGCAATCGAAGAATTAAAAACGATTTCTAAACCAATCGAAGGTAAATCTTCTATCGCACAAGTAGCTGCTATTTCTGCAGCTGACGAAGAAGTAGGTCAATTAATCGCTGAAGCAATGGAGCGCGTTGGTAACGACGGCGTTATTACTTTAGAAGAATCTAAAGGATTCACAACAGAATTAGACGTAGTAGAAGGTATGCAATTTGATCGTGGATATGCATCTCCTTACATGATTACTGATTCTGATAAAATGGAAGCAGTTCTTGATAACCCATACATCTTAATCACTGACAAAAAGATTTCTAACATTCAAGAAATCTTACCAGTATTAGAGCAAGTGGTACAACAAGGTAAACCACTTCTTATCATTGCTGAAGATGTAGAAGGCGAAGCGTTAGCTACATTAGTAGTGAACAAACTTCGTGGTACATTCAATGTAGTAGCTGTTAAAGCTCCTGGATTTGGTGACCGTCGTAAAGCAATGCTAGAAGATATCGCAATCTTAACTGGTGGCGAAGTAATCACTGAAGAATTAGGCCGTGACTTAAAATCTGCTACAGTTGAATCTTTAGGACGCGCTGGTAAAGTTGTTGTAACGAAAGAAAACACAACTGTAGTTGAAGGTATCGGAAATACACAACAAATCGAAGCTCGCATCGGTCAAATCCGTGCGCAATTAGAAGAAACTACTTCTGAATTCGATCGTGAAAAATTACAAGAGCGTCTTGCAAAACTTGCAGGTGGCGTAGCAGTAATTAAAGTAGGTGCAGCAACTGAAACTGAGTTAAAAGAGCGCAAACTTCGCATTGAAGATGCACTTAACTCAACTCGTGCAGCAGTAGAAGAAGGTATCGTTGCAGGTGGTGGTACTTCACTTATGAACGTATACACGAAAGTAGCTTCTATCGTAGCTGAAGGCGACGAAGCAACAGGTATCAACATCGTACTTCGCGCACTAGAAGAGCCAGTTCGTCAAATCGCAATCAACGCTGGTCTAGAAGGATCTGTAGTTGTAGAGCGTCTAAAAGGCGAAAAAGTAGGCGTTGGTTTCAACGCAGCAACTGGCGAGTGGGTTAACATGCTTGAAACTGGTATCGTAGATCCAGCTAAAGTAACTCGCTCTGCACTTCAAAACGCAGCATCTGTTGCAGCTATGTTCTTAACAACTGAAGCTGTAGTAGCTGACAAACCAGAACCAAATGCACCAGCAATGCCTGACATGGGCGGCATGGGCATGGGCGGTATGGGCGGAATGATGTAATAAGCATCACTCTGTGAAGCTGTTCAATGTATAAATAGTTAATTAGAAGAAGGCTACTTCCTTGATGAGAGGAGGTAGCCTTTTTGTGTTTTTAAAATTTGCATAAAAGGAATTTCTTGAAGACCGTAAGTTTGGGAATATAACGAGGGTAAATATCAAAATTATGAGGTTCTATTAGGTAGTTTTATTGGTTACTGTCACGATAATGATATTTTGAACGTTGAAGAAGTTAAAAGTCTTTTATGTGAAAAGCTATTTACGTTATTCCAAGATAAAAGTAATACAGCTAAAATAATAAATACGAAGTTACAGTGTATTTGGGCATTTACGTGGAATAAATCATCCTGAAAAAGTGAGATGGCTACTTGATTTTGCAAAGAGGAAATGAATAAGAGAAGCTATATTTTGATAGGATTCTCGTGTTTATTTAGACAGCGGCGTTTCAACTTTTTTAAAAGGGGGGATAATTTTTAAGTAGTAAATTCCGAATATTTAGTACGGTGAAATAGCTTCACGTGATATAATTTTTGTGTAAAATATTGTATGGAGAAGGGGTAGCATGACGCAAATAAAGGTTACGCCAGAACGGCTAGAACAGTCAGCGAAGCTTGTTCTTGAAACTAAAAATAGGTTAGAACAAATACATAAAGATTTATATAACCAAACGGAATACGTAGCTGCAATGTGGAATGGTGCAACGAGTCAAAGATTTTATCAGATGTTTAATGAAACAAAACCTCAAATGTTTAATGTGTTTAGGGAATTTGATAAGATTGCAGAAGAACTAATGCATGCTGCTGAAAAGTTTCGTAATGCTGATGAACTGTATGATGGTAATTTAGTTGATGGAAGTTTATCTAATGAAAAGATAGAAGCAGGAGCAATGGGCGACAAACCCTCTGAAAAATCTATGCTGAGAAAAATTTGGGATGGTATATACGTTGGCTCTGGGCAAGTTATTGGGGAGATTGTAGAAGGATTTGATTCATTAGACGATACAGTAACAAAGGAAAATATTAAGTATGCTATAGGTCACCCTATAGAGACAGTTTCTACCGCTTGGAATACTGTTTCGGATTCATTTATGAATGATTTTTGGCATGGTGATGCGGAAAGTCGTACGAAATGGGGAACAAGTATTTTTATGGGACTTGGCTTGGGCTGGCTTGGTGATAAAGGAATAAGTAGAGTAGGGAAAGTAACTACATTAGGGACAAAAACAGAACAGAGTATTTCTCATTTTTCAAATAAATTACAAATGAGAGACCCCTTTGCTTATGCTGGTGATTTTAGAGATGTTCCAAAAACTTCTTTTAATTCTTTAGAAGAAGCACGAAATACATTTATGTTTGCTGACCCTGGTAATTTAAATACACCTAGATTCCAAGAATACCTTAGCCAAGTAGAAGAAATTACAAATAGGAAAATCCCTGAAAAGCAGAGGGAATTACTACAAGAACACATAGAAAATAATAGTTATGAACGATTAAGCAAAGAAGAAGTTGTAAAAAGAAGAAGAGAATTTGGTAGATTAAAAGATGATTTAAGAGAAGAGTGGGAACTGGAGACTAATCAAAAATGGCCTACTTATGAAGAAGAAATCCTTTCTAGAAGAGGAATACCGCTAAGGCATGTAGATGACCCGTATGATGCACATCATTTTATTGAAAATGCACACGGTGGAGAACATGAGTGGTGGAATATACACCCAGCTAAATTTCCTACTGAACATCAAGGTGGGATTCATGGTAAGGAAGGTATTTCAAAAGAGATTTTTAAGAAAAAGTAAATAACGGAGGTATTAACACTATGTTTAACTTTTTGAAAAAATATGTTGTAGCAGACAGAAGTGTACGTTCTACACAAAAACCTATTTTTTATCCTATATATCAAGAAGAGATAGATGAAGCAGAAAGCTTATTACAAATGAAACTCCCAAAAGAACTGCAACGTTTTTATCAAGAAATAGGTTGTGGTTTTTTAAAGTCTGATAAAAGAATGTTTTTCAACAGGTTTATGGACCCGATTTCAGTTGCGGATTTTCGCTTAAGACAGGATATTTACGAATATAATCCAAACCTAGATGATGTAGATGATGATGAATCATTAGTATTTTTCGAAGCAACAGAACTTAACTTTTTAACAATTAAATTTAAAGAGGAAAATGAATTAGGTCAATGTCCTATTTACTCTGAGGATGAGAAAATAGCGGATTCTTTAGAAGAGTTTTTAATTAAAATGGACGAAAACCCTGATTATTATATTTAATCTTATTAATAATTGCTTTAAGACTTAGGACTTGAAAAATAGCTAATCGTGAATAACAAAAAGCTTATGTATAACTTGCATAGGCTTTTATATTGTCTATTAACTCTTTTGTTTGAGTTGTATTTATGTCAGCGTAAGAGCTAGAACAGGTTGATGAAATTTTTATACGGATAGGTAAAAAAATAGGAAGAAACTGATGATACGACTTTAGCTGTAGTAGCTGACAAAACAGAACCAATTGAACCAGTAATGCCTGGCATGGGTGGTATGATGTAATTCCTTTTCTAAAAAACATCCATTTCTATATAGAAATGGATGTTTTTTTATGTTTTTTAGAAAAGGAAATGAATTTCTGTAGAATTTTGTCGCTTTCTCTCTTGACCATATTGATACTTCATTGTTAGAATCTAGGAAGATAATATAAAACGATCCTTCATATATCCTCAAAGATATGGTTTGAGAGTCTCTACCGGGTTACCGTAAACAACCTGACTATGAAGGCAGTGTGTCTTATATTTATAAAGAGCGGAGACTATCTTTCTTTATAAAGCCAGACCCCTGCCTTTTCTTTGTTATGAGACTAGAGGCGGAGGACTGGCTTTTTTTATTATATTGGTAATGCTTTTCGCCTAATTGGTGAAAATATTTATATACGAGAACTAACGTTGGGGTGATTATTTTGAAGAAGCAGCATGATACAATTATCGTTTTAGATTTTGGGAGTCAATACAATCAGTTAATAGCACGTCGAATTCGTGAGTTCGGTGTATACAGTGAACTTCATCCACATACAATTACTGCGGAAGAAATTAAAGCAATGAATCCAAAAGGGATTATCTTCTCTGGTGGACCAAATAGTGTATACGGTGAAGGTGCATTACATTGTGATGAAAAAATCTTTGACCTAGGATTACCGATCTTCGGTATTTGTTACGGTATGCAACTTATGACACAACAATTCGGTGGTACAGTAGAACGTGCAAACCACCGTGAGTACGGAAAAGCTGTTCTTAAAGTAGAGAACGAATCAAAATTATATGCGAACCTTCCAGAAGAGCAAGTTGTATGGATGAGCCATGGCGACTTAGTAACTGGTTTACCTGAAGGATTCGTAGTAGACGCAACAAGTGAGTCTTGCCCAATTGCTGGTATGAGCAATGAAGCGAAAAACTTATACGGTGTACAATTCCACCCAGAAGTACGTCACTCTGAGCACGGTAACGATTTAATTAAAAACTTCGTATTTGGCGTATGTGGTTGTTCTGAAGGATGGAACATGGAGAACTTTATCGAAGTAGAATTAGAGAAAATCCGTGAAACTGTTGGAGACAAAAAAGTACTATGCGCACTTAGCGGCGGTGTAGATTCTTCTGTTGTAGCAGTGTTAATTCATAAAGCAATCGGTGATCAGTTAACATGTATTTTCGTTGACCATGGTTTACTTCGTAAAGGCGAAGCAGAAGGCGTTATGAAAACATTTAGCGAAGGCTTCCATATGAACGTTATTAAAGTGGATGCAAAAGAACGCTTTATGAACAAGTTAAAAGGTGTAGAAGATCCAGAACAAAAACGTAAAATCATCGGTAACGAATTCATTTACGTATTTGATGATGAAGCTTCTAAACTAGAAGGAATGGACTTCTTAGCACAAGGTACACTGTACACAGATATCGTTGAAAGTGGTACAGCAACTGCACAAACAATTAAATCTCACCATAACGTTGGTGGACTTCCAGAAGACATGCAGTTCAAATTAATTGAGCCTTTAAACACGTTATTTAAAGACGAAGTACGTGTATTAGGATCTGAACTAGGAATTCCTGATGAAATCGTATGGCGTCAACCATTCCCAGGCCCTGGTCTTGGTATTCGTGTATTAGGT
This sequence comes from Bacillus sp. TE9106W, assembly GCF_054062215.1. Lineage (NCBI taxonomy): Bacteria > Bacillati > Bacillota > Bacilli > Caryophanales > Bacillaceae > Bacillus > Bacillus sp. TE9106W. The sequence continues at coordinate 4,696 of NZ_JBSSFA010000026.1, read as the reverse complement.
GAAATCACAGAAGAGAAATTAGAAATCGTTCGTGAATCTGATGCGATTTTACGTGAGGAAATTATTAAAGCGGGCTTAGACCGCGAAATCTGGCAATACTTCACTGCGCTTCCTGGTATGCGTAGCGTAGGTGTTATGGGTGACGAGCGTACTTACGATTACACAGTAGGTATCCGTGCAGTAACATCTATCGACGGTATGACAGCTGACTGGGCACGTATCCCTTGGGACGTATTAGAGAAAATCTCTGTACGTATCGTAAACGAAGTAAAACACGTTAACCGTATCGTGTATGATGTAACGAGTAAGCCACCAGCAACTATTGAGTGGGAATAGTATTATAATAAAAGATCCATCTATTGCTCATGCAATAGATGGATCTTTTTTAATTTGAGTTTAATACGAACGAAATTATAAAAGTTAATAAAAATGTTCGTATTTAAATTGACAAAAATACTTTCAAGAGTTAATATGAGTATGTAATTCAAACGAAAAGTGAATATTATGCCGTCGTATAATATCGGGGATATGGCCCGAAAGTTTCTACCTAGCTACCGTAAATGGCTTGACTACGAGGCGTTTTTATAAAGGTGAGGGGAATCTTATCTTTATTCATAGAACGCTTCCATGTATATGCAATGGAAGCCTTTTTTATTTTTAATAAATAAAAGAGGGCTAGGGGAATTACGGCGAGTAATCATATAACGGGGGAAACGTAAGATGAAACGCTATTTTCAGTTTGATGAACTCGGCACGAATTATAAAACAGAGTTCATAGCAGGTTTAACGACATTTTTATCTATGGCGTATGTGCTATTTGTCAATCCTGCTACGCTGTCACTTGGAAATGTTAAAGGGTTACCGGCAGGCACAGGAATGGATCCAGGTGCAGTATTCGTTGCTACAGCATTAGCAGCAGCGATCGGTTCGTTAATTATGGGTATTTTCGCAAAGTATCCGATTGCTTTAGCGCCAGGTATGGGAATTAACGCATTCTTTGCTTATACAGCAGTGTTAACGATGGGGATTCCGTGGCAAACAGCAATTGCTGGAACGTTAATGTCAGGTATTATCTTTATTATTCTTACTGCTTCAGGTATTCGTGAAAAAATCATTAACGCAATTCCATCAGAGTTAAAGTTCGCAGTAGCGGCAGGTATCGGATTATTCATTGCTTTCCTTGGATTCCAAAATGCTGGAATTATCGTGAAAAATGATGCTGTCCTTGTTGGGTTGGGGGATTTAACAAAGGGCACAACGTTACTAGCAATCTTCGGAGTTGTTACGACAATCATCTTCATGATTAAGAAAGTTAATGGTGCAGTGTTCTACGGTATGATTCTTACAGCAATATTAGGAGTAGCAACAGGATTAATTGATACTCCAAAAGCTGTAGTGGGAGCAATCCCGAGTCTAGAACCAACGTTCGGTGCAGCATTAACGCACTTCGGAGATATTTTCACTGTTCAAATGGGGATTGTTATTATAACGTTCTTCTTTATCGATTTCTTTGATACAGCAGGTACACTTGTAGCGGTTGCGAATCAAGCAGGATTAATGAAGAACAATAAATTACCACGTGCAGGAAAAGCGTTATTTGCAGATGCAATTGCAACTGTAATCGGTGCAATCTTAGGTACATCAACAACAACATCTTACATTGAGTCGTCTGCAGGGGTAGCGGCAGGTGGACGTTCTGGCTTTACAGCAGTTGTAACAGCAGGATTCTTCTTACTGGCATTATTCTTCTCTCCATTATTAAGTGTTGTGACACCAGCTGTAACGGCACCAGCTTTAATTATTGTAGGGATCTTGATGGTTTCTTCTTTAGGAGAGATTGATTGGAAGAAATTTGAGATTGCAGTACCGGCATTCTTTACTATCATTTCAATGCCGCTTACGTATAGTATCGCCACGGGAATTGCAATTGGGTTTATCTTCTATCCAATTACAATGGTAGTAAGTGGTCGACGTAAAGAGATTCATCCAATTATGTATGTTATGGGAGTTTTATTCGTACTATATTTCATCTACGTTCGTAAATAAAAGGGGTTTTTGAAAGGTCTAGACTTAAGGGGAGTCTAGATCTTTTTTGCGTCTTCAGAAAAACTTAAGGATTTCCGAGCGTTTTTCTTCAGAAGTTTTCCTATAATAGAAGTTAGGGATTAAAAAAGTGATGGGAGAGATATTGTGGCAAACGAAACAATACTTGTCGTAGATGATGAAAAAGAAATTCGAAATTTAATTACAATCTATTTAAAGAATGAAGGATATAAAGTACTGCAAGCAGGAGACGGAGAAGAAGGATTACGTCTCCTAGAAGAAAATGAAGTGCATCTAGTTGTATTAGATATTATGATGCCGAAAGTAGACGGTATCCATATGTGTATGAAAGTAAGGGAAGAAAAAGAAATGCCAATTATTATGCTTTCAGCGAAAACGCAAGATATGGATAAGATTTTAGGATTAACAACGGGTGCAGATGATTACGTAACGAAACCGTTTAATCCGTTAGAGTTAATCGCAAGAATTAAATCTCAGTTACGCCGTTATATGAAAATGAATGGTTTCGCTATACAAAATGAGGACGAGCTAGAGATTGGAGAGATGAAAATAAACATCTCAACCCATAAAGTCATTGTAGAGGGAGAAGAAGTGAAACTAACTCCGAGGGAATTTTCAATTTTAGAATTGCTAGCCCGTAATTCGGGGATGGTCTTTAGCGCGGAGCAAATTTATGAAAAGGTGTGGAACGAAAGATCTTTCCAGTCTGATAACACTGTAATGGTGCATATTCGAAAAGTGCGTGAAAAGATTGAGGAGAATCCAAGGAAACCTAGATATATAAAAACAGTATGGGGAGTGGGGTATAAGATTGAAAAAGATATTTAATCCTTTTACTTATGTAAGGAAAGCAAGACAATTGATTGAGAAATTAGTAAAGAGCGTACGAAAGAGTATAAGAATTCAACTGATTACTACTTTTGCTGCTTGTGCGTTATTAGGAATTTTTTTTGCAAAGGGAGCTGCACCATTTTTTGAGAATGCGAATCGTCAAGCGACTATTGATTATCGAGCTGGTATGGAACAAATTAATCACGAAGCTCAAAGAGCAGCAAATAGTTCGGTTCATGAAAATAAATTAGAAGCTATATCCAATATGATCGAAATGGAGAATCAAAATTTAGAGCGAGGATCTAGAGCTCTAAAAATATTGGTTACTGATGAAAGTGGTAAAGTTTTATATAAAACGAAGCAGGCACAGGAAGAGCAAATCGATTTGCATAATACGATTCGTAATGCAGCATCATTTGCGATCAACTATTCAAATGGTCAAGATATATTTGAAAATACGAGAAAAGAATTTATAGCTTTTTCGCCTATTACAATAGAAGATAAGAACTTATATATGTTCGTTAGTGGAATACCAGATGGTGTAGTAATGTATGATACACAAGAAGGACCATTTCCATTTTTAATTGGTGTACTTGTATTCATTTTCTCTTTCTTCTATATAACAAAGAGAAAGATGAAGCAAATTGAAGCGATGGCACAAGGTGTAAAGGAAATAGAAAAAGGCAACTTAGCGTACCGTATAGAGAAGAAAGGTGAAGATGAGATTGCATCTTTAACAGAAAATATTAATAATATGGCAGAAGAGCTTATGAATAATATAGAAAAGGAACGTAAGTTAGAGAAGCAAAAGAACGAGCTTATTACAAATGTATCTCACGATTTGCGTACACCACTGACTTCTATTATGGGTTACTTGCGATTACTTCGAGATTCTAAATATGAAAATAAAGAGCAACACGATGAATATACGAGAATTGCTTTTGCGAAGTCAGAGCAGTTAAAGAATTTAATAGAAGATTTATTTGAGTATACGAAGTTAACGAATGAGCAAGTTGTATTAGAAAAACAAGAAGTATGTGTAAATGAGTTATTGGAGCAATTAATAGAAGAGTTAGTACCGCAAGCGGAAGAGCATGGACTTACATTTGTTAAGAAGTTTCCTGAGGAACGTGCCTATGCAGCGATTGATTCGGAAAAGATGGTCCGTGTATTTGATAATCTATTAATGAACGCGATTAAGTATAGTAAAGATGATGGGGAAATCAAAGTTTCTCTTCAAAGGCAGCGCCGGGATATACAAATTGTAATTGCGAATCATAGTGAAGAGTTTACGAGAGAAGAGTTAGCGAGTTTGTTTGAACGCTTTTATAAGAAAGATCAATCTAGAAGTAGAGTAACAGAAGGATCGGGCCTTGGATTGGCGATTGCGAAAAGTATTGTTGAATTACAAGGTGGTAGTATTCGAGCTGAATATGAGGATGGTATTATTCAGTTTATCGTCTCGTTACCAATTATAGAAAGATAATAAACGAATAGAATGGTATATGATAAAAAGGCTTATTTTAAAAGGGATAAGCCTTTTTATATTTTTTTAGAAAAACATGTTGACGATTAGGTTATAGAGGTGTAATATAGAACAAGTCGCTGATGGCAATAACGTCGAAAGCGACAAACGAAATAAAAAACTTAGTTGACATTAACTAACGAAGATGTTAACATAAGGAAGTCGCAAATGAGCGGCAAATAAGTTCTTTGAAAACTGAACGAAACAAACAACGTGAAACGTCAATTTTTATTTTATGATGCTAGACAAACTAACTTTATTGGAGAGTTTGATCCT
>NZ_JBSSFA010000025.1:0-47975 GCF_054062215.1 Bacillus sp. TE9106W | reverse complement strand
TTGCCATAAAAAATCCCCTCCAGATAAAACAGTACTGAGTCCATCATACCAGATGGACTCTTTTTTTACTGTCTACCTAAAGGGGATAATACCAAGCATGTGGATGCTTTACTCTTTTTTTACATTAGTTTAGATAAGCCTTAATAATAGTTTATTAAAATGAAAGTGTATTCATTCATTATATTCACTGTGTATAAAGTTATAATGATATGAAAATCTGCATATTTTAATTTAGTGATAGAAATTTCGTGAAAGGTGGGATATTCTAGTCATAGGTTAACCGGACGACATCATAGGATCCTAACAAAAAGTTTACAATAATTCGATTATAAAATGGAGGATTTCAGATGAAAAAGAAAGTACTTGCTTTAGCAGCAGCTATTACATTAGTAGCTCCTTTACAAAGCGTTGCATTTGCTCATGAAAACGATGGGGGAAGTAAAATAAAAATAGTTCACCGCTGGTCTGCTGAAGATAAACATAAAGAAGGCGTAAATTCTCATTTATGGATTGTAAACCGTGCGATTGATATTATGTCTCGCAATACAACACTTGTAAAACAAGATCGAGTTGCACAATTAAATGAATGGCGTACGGAGTTAGAGAACGGTATTTATGCTGCTGACTATGAAAATCCTTATTATGATAATAGCACATTTGCTTCACATTTCTATGATCCAGACAATGGAAAAACATATATTCCATTTGCAAAGCAGGCAAAAGAAACCGGAGCTAAATATTTTAAATTAGCGGGTGAATCATACAAAAATAAAGATATGAAACAAGCATTCTTCTATTTAGGATTATCTCTTCATTATTTAGGAGATGTAAATCAACCGATGCATGCGGCAAACTTTACAAATCTCTCGTATCCACAAGGATTCCATTCTAAATATGAAAACTTTGTAGATACGATAAAAGATAATTATAAAGTAACGGATGGAAATGGATATTGGAATTGGAAAGGTACAAATCCAGAAGAGTGGATTCATGGGGCGGCAGTAGCAGCGAAACAAGATTACTCTGGAATTGTAAATGATAATACGAAAGATTGGTTCGTAAAAGCAGCTGTATCACAAGAATATGCAGATAAATGGCGCGCTGAAGTTACACCGATGACAGGTAAGCGATTAATGGATGCACAACGTGTTACTGCTGGATACATTCAGCTTTGGTTTGATACGTACGGAGATCGTTAAGGATTTAAAAAAGGTCAAATCTCACAATAGAGTATTTGACCTTTTTATTACTCTACACATGGAGGTATGGAACGTGAAAGGTAAATTGCTAAAAGGTGTACTTAGCTTTGGGATTGGTTTAGGAGTTTTATACGGAGGATCTTCAGCTCAAGCAGATACGTCTACAGATCAAAACAACACTTTGAAAGTGATGACGCATAACGTGTACATGCTATCAACTAACTTATATCCGAATTGGGGACAAAGTGAGCGTGCTGATTTAATTGGGGCGGCAGATTATATTAAGAATCAAGACGTTGTTATATTAAATGAAGTGTTTGATAATAGTGCTTCAGATCGCCTTTTAGGAAATTTGAAGAAAGAATACCCAAATCAAACAGCTGTATTAGGTCGTAGTAACGGAAATGAATGGGATAAAACGTTAGGTAGCTATTCATCTGCAACTCCTGAAGATGGGGGCGTTGCAATCGTGAGCAAATGGCCGATCGTTGAAAAGGTTCAATATGTATTTGCAAATGGATGCGGACCAGATAATTTATCGAATAAAGGATTTGTATACACGAAAATTAAGAAAAATGATCGTTTCGTTCATGTAATTGGGACGCATTTGCAGGCTGAAGATAGCATGTGCGGAAAAACTTCACCTGCATCTGTACGTACAAACCAGTTAAAAGAAATTCAAGATTTTATTAAAAATAAAAATATACCAAATGACGAGTACGTCCTATTTGGTGGTGATATGAATGTGAATAAAATAAATGCTGAGAACAATAGTGACTCAGAGTACGCATCCATGTTCAAAACATTACATGCTTCTATTCCATCTTATACAGGACATACAGCAACTTGGGATGCGACGACAAACAGTATTGCAAAATATAATTTCCCTGATAGCCCTGCCGAGTATTTAGATTATATTATTGCAAGTAAGGATCATGCGAACCCATCATTTATAGAGAATAAAGTATTACAACCGAAATCTCCACAGTGGACTGTTACATCATGGCTCAAAAAATATACATATAATGATTACTCTGATCATTATCCAGTCGAGGCGACTATTTCTATGAAGTAGTCTTAAAAAGTTTCTTCTTAATAGGAAGAAACTTTTTTATTTTGTAGAGGAAATTTCAACTTTCTTTCCAATATGTATAAGACATATTGAAAAGAGGAGAGAAAAATGTGAATCGAGGAATTTTTAAAGAAGTTCCATTGCCGTGTGCATTTTTGGATGAAGTGGCTTTAGATAGAAATATTCAATCGATTATAGAATTAAGTGGAAATAAGAAGATTCGTATAGCGAGTAAATCGTTACGTTCTGTTCCCGTTATGCAAAGGATTTTGGCTGCAAGTGATCGATTTCAAGGTATTATGTGTTTTTCACCTAGGGAAGCTTTGTTTTTAATTGAACAAGGATTCAATGATTTATTGCTCGGATATCCTGCTTATGATGAAAGAGCGTTACATGAAATAAGTTTGTTAACAAAGCAAGGGCTCATTATAACTTGTATGGTGGATTGTGAAGATCATATTGTTTATTTAGAAAAAATTGCCGAGAAGTCTAAAGGATGTTTTCGTGTTTGCTTAGATATTGATATGAGTAGTCGTTTTTTTAAGTTCCATTTTGGGGTCAAAAGATCACCGGTAAAAGATGTGCAAGGTGCTTTGAAAATAGTAAAAAGGTTGAAAGAATCATCATTTTTAATACTAGATGGTGTAATGGGATATGAAGCCCAAATTGCTGGGGTAGGAGATCACATACCGAATCAACGAGTGAAAAGTAAAGTGATTTCATATTTAAAGAAGAAATCAGTGTTAGAAGTTAAAGAAAGAAGAGGACATATCGTAAAAGAAATACAAAATCTAGGTATTGAACTAAGGTTTGTAAATGGAGGAGGCACAGGAAGTATAAAAACAACTGAGCAAGATCATTCAGTTTCAGAGATTACAATAGGTTCGGCTTTTTATGCCCCAAAGCTGTTTGATTATTATAAAGAGGTGCAATTTCATCCAGCTGTCGGATTTGCTTTACCAGTTGTGCGTAAACCAGCCCCAACAATTTACACTTGTCTAGGTGGCGGATATATTGCCTCAGGCGCAATTGGGAAAGATAAAGAACCTGAGATTTGGAGGCCGGGTGGTGCAAAACTATTAGATTTAGAAGGCGCTGGTGAAGTGCAAACACCGATTTTTTATAACGGTGAGGAACGAGTAGAGATAGGAGATTCTATCTTGTTTCGCCATAGTAAAGCTGGAGAATTATGTGAGCGGTTTCCTTTTTTATATTGTGTGAAAGAAGGAGAGATTGTTGGGGAGTATTCAACATATCGGGGGGATGACCAATGCTTTCTATAAAGGGACAAAAATGGAGAAATTGGACAGGGAATGTAGAAGGAACGCCGCATTATACGATGTATCCAGAAAGTATACAAGATGTAGTAGAAGTTATAGAGCTTGCGCGAAAGAAAGGGAAGAAAATTCGTGTTGTCGGTTCAGGACACTCGTTTACACCTCTTGTGCAAACGGAAGAAATTTTAGTTTCTTTAGATGAATTGAAGGGAATTGTGAATATTGATACGGAGAAGATGATTGCCGAAGTATGGGCAGGAACAAAGTTACATGAGTTAGGTAAGTTACTTGAGGAAAAAGGTTATGCGCAAGAAAATTTAGGGGATATTGATTCGCAATCTATTGCAGGAGCAATTAGTACGGGGACGCATGGAACGGGTATTACCTTTGGAAGTTTATCAACACAAGTTATAGAGATTACGGCAGTTTTATCTACAGGTGAGACTATAGTTTGTTCGGAAACGGAGAATGTGGAATATTGGAGGGCCTTTCAGTTATCACTTGGGATGCTAGGCATCATTGTAAGGATAAAATTGAACATTATTAGGGCGTATTCACTTGTGTATGAAAGTGAAAAACAGTCATTAGCTACTGTAATGAATAAATTAGAAGAATATAAGAAGAATCGTCACTTTGAATTTTTTGTTTTTCCTTATTCAGATGAAGTGCAGGTGAAAGTCACAAACGAAACAACGGGCAAAAAAAGTGATTTGAAATGGCATAAGCTAAAAGTAGAGTTACTAGAAAATAAGATGTTTTCTTTGTTATCTAAAGGATGTAAATGGTTTCCTTCTATAAGTAAAGGAGTAAGTCGATTATCTGCTAAAGCTGTACCGAATACAAAAATAATTGGTCCGAGTTACGAAGTATTTGCTACATCGCGTACGGTTCCATTTTATGAAATGGAGTATAGTGTTCCTTCAAAGTATATGCAGGCCGTTGTAGAAGAAATTTCAAACCTTATTGAAAAGAAAAAGTATAAAGTGCACTTCCCAATTGAATGCCGTTATGTGAAAAGGGATGAAATATGGCTCAGTCCAGCGTATGGAAGAGATTCTGCGTATATAGCTGTTCATATGTATAAAGGTATGAAGTATGCTGCTTATTTTGGTGAGGTGGAGAAAATTTTTCTAAAGTATGAGGGACGCCCGCATTGGGGGAAAATGCATACGTTAACGTACGAAAAATTACAAAATATATATCCAGAATTGCATTCGTTTCTAAAGGTGAGGAAATTATTAGATGAAGCAGAAATGTTTTCAAACCCTTACACAGAAAAATTATTTACGATTATGAAAAAAAGCTGACAAAGTATTATTTGTCAGCTTTTTTTAATATGATCGCATTTCTTGTTTGACTAATGCGCTCGTAAAATAGTAACTTATCACGACTAAATACATGTAATAAAACATGAATAATAAATAGACCGTTAATTACGAGTTGGAATAATACTATAACTATTAATACTAAAGGCTCTTTAAGGTTTAAGATAGAGCTACTCGACAGAATATAGTTGATTCCGCCTAAAATGAAATAGAATATACCGTAACGGATGAATAGTTCCTTCATCGTAATACGATCTGATTTTCCTTTCACATAAATACGAAGCAATGCTTTACCAATTGTTTTTCCATTCGTAAAGTATGGAATGATAATAAAGTAAATCAAGATTGAACACGTTATGAAAATAAGTTCGTATATGTTCGTATAAGCTTGAATATTAGAAACAAAGAAAGAATTTCCTTTGTTTTTAATGACAGGTACAACGATGGATAAGAAAATCCAATCAATTTGCATCGCGATAAAGCGACGAACGAATCCGACTGGTTTCGTTTCCAAATCAACATGACTATCTAATTCGTTTGCTTTCGGAAGGAAGTACATAAATATTGGTGCAATGATAAAGCCAATTACGCCGCCTAATGTATTTAAAAACAGATCATCTATATCAAATAAGCGGTATGCACAATTGTATATACCGTATAGTCCGGTTACTTGTGTTAGCTCGAAAAAGAGTGAAAGACAAAAAGAAATACAAATTGTTTGTAAGAAACTACGTCGGAAATAATAACGTAAGTAAATACCGAATGGAACGGTTAATAGAACGTTAAAAGCGACTTGTAAAAACGCAGATTCTTTTAATAGGTAGAAATAAGTAGCTGGTTTCGTTAAAATTGCCGAAGTACGATTACTAATTTCTTGTATGAAATAAAATGGTGATAGTTGCATGTGCTGCGTATTAGCCGGTTGTAGGCTACAAGTATCATATGTTTGTGGCAACGGCAAAATCACAAGAAAATAGGCATTTAATAAGTAAAGCAATAATGAGTATAAAATAAATGAACGCCATTTATTTAAATAACCATACTTTCGATAATTAAATATTAAAAAAGGGATTAATAGAAACATTGCTAAAAAAGGAAATAAAATAAATGCTGTTTTTACAGGGAATAAATATGCAGTCAAAATGAAGCTCCTTTCAATGAAAATTCGTTTACCATTATAACGTTAAAAGAACCTTAAAACAAAATTAAAATATTTTGAAATAGAAAAAATTATAAATTTTAATAGAATTAAGTTATACTAAATTTAATATAAGGATATTATGATTGTTATAAGTTGAGAGAGGGTACAAGATATGCGATATGAGCTTTTTTCTGTAAGTGGGAATCATATTACAACTTTTGAAAGTGCGTGGCGTTTTCAAGAGGGAGAACAGATTTTTGTTCATGATGATCAAACAAAACGAAATTTTATTATTATCCGGCTAACGCATGATGTATTTCAACAAAATAAACATGTTATTCGTTTGTATTGTCAAGAAAAGAAAGTATACGCATAAAAAAGCGAGTCATCCTAGTGTAATAGAATGACTCGCTTTTGATTTGTAAGTTTCACTTTATAAGAAAATAAGAGTAAGTACACCTACGATAATGCAATAGAAAGAGAAATATTTTAAATTTCCTTTTGCCATGATGTTCATAAACCATTTTAACGAAATATACGTCATGATAAATGTTGCGATGAACGCAACGATATATGGTACGAATAATGTGTCTAGATTTGGATCTTTTGCAATGTCTGTAATACTTAGTAATAAACCACCTAAGCTAACAGGGATATATAGTAAGAATGAGAAACGAAGAGCCGTTTCCTGCTTCATACCAAGTAACATCGCGGCTACGATTGTTGCACCAGATCGGCTAATTCCAGGGATTAGTGCGCAAGCTTGTGCTAATCCGACGATGATTGCATCTTTCATAGAAAGATCGCCATCATTTTTACGTCCACGTAAGTTTCTAATAATCCAAAGGCCGACGGCAGTAATAAGAAGCGAAATCCCAACCATCTTCACACCTTTTAAGTACTGATCGATGTAATCTTTAAATAAGACACCAATAACACCTGCTGGAATGGTCGCAATAACAAGATAAATAATAAAGAAGAAATCTGATTTTGCATCTTCTGCTCTTGTAAATATATAAGATAGACCATTCTTCGTTAGACGAATTAAATCATTTCTATAAATAAGTAATACAGCTAATAATGAAGCTGAATTAACAAGTAGTTCGAAGCTAAATCCTTCTATTTTTAGTCCTAGCAAATGCTGTGCTAAAACGAGGTGCCCGCTTGAAGAAATCGGAATTGGTTCTGTAAGTCCTTGGAACAGACCAAGAATTAAATATTTTAAAATGTAGTAAAACTGTTCCATAATAACCTCCTTGTTTATTATTCGAAAGAAACAACTTGTCCATTATAACAAAGATATGGATCAATATTGAGAAGAAATAAATATTCGAAATATAATAAAAATCCCTTATAACAGTATAAGGGATTTTTATTATTAATGAGAAACTACTGTTTCTTCAAGACTTTTTGTTAATTGAACATCGACTTTCTCAGCATCATGAATGTGATTCATAATAGTAGTATTTAACTTTTGGAACATTTGTTGTGTATTAGCGAATTCTCGTAATATATCATCATTACAAGACTTTTGGTTTTCAATAGCTTTAATAACATTAGTAGCACCGTTTTGTAACGTTTGAATCATAATTAAAATATTTTCAATTCTAGCATTTGTATCAGCACTCATTTCTACACCTTCATCGACTAAATGCAAATTATCTTTTGTATTATCGTATGCTTTTTCAATTTCTTCTTGAATTTTTTTCGTTAAGTTGCCGATGTTTTTTGTACTTTCAGCGGTACTTTCCGCTAGTTTTCTTACTTCATTGGCAACGACAGCGAATCCTTTACCGTGCTCTCCAGCACGAGCAGCTTCAATACTCGCATTTAAAGCAAGTAAATTCGTTTGTGCTGCAATGTTTTGAATGACTTCTACAATTTGCTCGATTTCTTTTGAGCGTTCACTTAAATGATTCATACTGTTAGACGTACGCTGAGATTGTTCACCTAATTTGTTAATTACAATAAGTAAACGGTGAACAGATTCTTTTCCTTCATTAGAGCAGTCGATAATCTCTTCAATAGATTGAATTAAGTTTTGTTCTTTTTGTAACATTTCATTATTTAATTCATTGGAATGTGTCGTACGCGTTGAAACATTTTCGAAACATGAGTTTAATTGTTGAACTAAATTTTGAAGTGTATGGTGTTGATTATTTACAAGTTGATGCTCTTGCACAACGCTTTGTACACGATCGTGGATAGAAGAAATGGTCTCTTGTTGTTTGATATCTTTTTGTTTTAATTCTGCTTCAAGTTCCTGGATACGATTTTCTAATTGATCAATTTTATGTTGGAGTGATTTCTTTTGAGTAAACATATATTTATTTCAACCGCCTTTAGAAGTTATATTTTCTCTATATTTGGATTTTAGCATCTTTTATAATTTTTAAATATAGGAATTGTTAAATATTTAAGAATCTATTACATTTTATGCATAATTCCCTTTTTTTCGTCATGAAAAATAAACTGTATTTAATGGTATTGTAAACAAACTGTAAAATAAATCATGTATAACTGTATAAGAAGGGAGTCGGATTATGAACTATTTTAAGCGAATCAGTAGTCTAGTATTAGCAGGCATTATCGGTCTTTCTAGTACAGTCGCTGTTAAAGCAGAGTCAAACGACGAGAAACTTAACAACATGCAACAGCAATTGCAGCAAAACGATGCAGAAATGCAAAAGAAAGAGCAAGAGAAGCAAGCTGTTAGTAAAGAAATTCAAGGTATCGAAAACGAACTACATAATTTAAATAATACAATTGCAAAAAATAAAGAGGATCAAGCTGCTATTCAACGTAAAATCGATGAAACACATAAGCAGATTGAGCAAAAAAAGAACGAAATTGTCGTTTTAGAGGATAAAGTCCTTGCTCGTAAGGATATTATGAGAAAACGTATGGTTTCTGTTCAAAACAGTTCAAATACAAGTTTAGTAGTAGAAGTTGTAGTAGAGTCAAAGAACTTTGCAGATTTCTTACAACGTATGAACGCAGTTTCTACTATTTTAGAAGCTGATAAAGAAATTTTACGTCTACAAGAACAAGATCTTCGTCAAATTGAAGAAGATAAGAAAACAATTGATGAAAAAGAAGCATCTTTAGTAGTGGACAAACAAAAATTAGCAAAAGCACAAGCTGAGTTGCAAGATAACTTGAAAAAACGTCAAGCTAACTTACAAACAGTTCAAGCCAAATATAATCAGGTTGCAAGCCAACTTAATTTAGCAACAGAAGAAAAAGCTAAAATTGAATCAAATATGAAGGCAGTACAAGAAACAATTGCTCGTGAACAAGAAGCAGCGAGAATTGCAGCAGAAGAGCGTGCAAAAGCAGAAGCAGCTGCAAAGGCTGAGCAAGAAGCTTTAGCTAAGGCACAGGCGGAAGTTGCTGAAAAGAAAAAGCAAGAACAAGCTAGTAAACCAGCTGAACCTGTTGCTAATAATAATTCGAAGGTAGAACCTGTACAACCTTCTAAGCCAACTGCTGGTGGAAGAGAAATCTATGTACATGCAACAGCTTATACAGCAGACCCAGCTGAAAATGGTTATGGACCAGGTCAACAAGTATACTCTGCATGGGGAGGCTATAATTTAACTGCAAACCCAGGAATGAAATTAATTGCGGTAGATCCATCTGTTATTCCATTAGGTTCTCGTGTATATGTTGAAGGATACGGAGAAGCAATTGCAGCAGATACTGGTGGCGCGATTAAAGGTCACAAAATCGATGTTTTAATGCCAGATAAAGCTTCGTCTAGTAAGTGGGGCAGAAAAAATGTTAAGCTTACAATTTTAAGCTAACACAAAATCCAACTTTACATATTGTAAAGTTGGATTTTTTTTGAAAATAATGTTAAGTTGAGTTTACATTTTGTTAAGGATAGCATACAATAAAATTGAGAGGTGGTAAATTTGACCATTTTAAATAGGGTGAAGGAATTAAGAGCTCGGTTTAATTTTTCACAAAGTGTATTAGCAGAAAAAGTTGGAGTGACGAGACAAACAATCGCGGCAATTGAAAAGGGGGATTATGTTCCTTCATTATTATTAGCGCTTATGATTTGCGATGTATTTCAGTTAAAGATGGAAGATGTGTTTGTTTTAAATAAGGAGGGGGAAGAGGATGAATAGGATTGGTTTTTCTTATATTATAAACGTGCTTTATACCGCTTTAGCATGCTGGACATTTGTTGAATTTTATGGTGTTATTACAGAGTTGGCAGATATAATTAAAAACGAGAGATTCCCATTTGAAGTATGGTTTAATGGAGTGCCATTCATTTTATTATTTATTGGAGCTATTATAGTTACAATTTTTTATAGAATTCAAAAGAAAAAGTACAAGAATTTATCTTTTTGGATGTATCCATTATTATTTCCACTAGAAGATGAACGTGAAAAAGCAATTACGGATAAAGCTTGTCGAACAACATTTGTATCGTTATGGTTTGTGTTACCTTGCGCAGTTGGATTTTTAACTTTTTCGCCTATTATTAATGAATATCTTCCTGGATACCCATTGTATATTCTATTTTCTATTTTCTTTATTCAAATGACAGTATTCCACGTATCATTATACAGAAATAAATTAGCTTAAAAAGAAACCTTCTTGCATCAGCAAGAAGGTTTCTTTTCAGCTTATACTTGTACATACAGCAATATTATCTTATCATTTTATATAGAGTAAGATTTTGTAAGGGAAAGGAATTGTATATGAATAAGCAAAGAATTTATAGTATAGTAGCAATCCTCCTATTTGTTGTAGGTGGTGTGTTAATCGGAAAGCCATTTTATGATGGATATCAAGCTGAAAAGAAACAGACTGAAAATGTACAGGCTGTTCAAAAAATGGATTATGAAAAACATGAGACGGAATTTGTAGATGCTTCGAAAATTGATCAACCAGACTTGGCAGAAGTAGCGAATGCATCATTAGATAAGAAGCAAGTAATTGGTCGTATTTCGATCCCGAGTGTTTCATTAGAACTTCCTGTTTTAAAATCTTCTACTGAGAAAAACCTATTATCTGGTGCAGCAACAGTAAAAGAAAATCAAGTAATGGGAAAAGGGAACTATGCATTAGCAGGACATAACATGTCTAAAAAAGGTGTTTTATTTAGTGATATAGCGTCTCTAAAAAAAGGTGACAAAATTTATTTGTATGATAATGAAAACGAATATGAGTATGCGGTTACTGGTGTGTCTGAAGTGACTCCTGATAAGTGGGAAGTTGTTGAGGATCATGGGAAAGATGAGATAACGCTAATTACATGTGTATCAGTGAAAGATAATTCTAAACGTTACGTTGTTGCTGGTGATTTAGTAGGAACAAAGGCGAAGAAATAAAAAAGATGAGGGATTTCCCTCATCTTTTTTTTAATCCATCCATTTCACTAATTTCTTAGAAATTAATAATAAAACACAACCTAATACAATTGCTACAGCGCCAATAACTGTAAATACTTCAGCATATCCAAGTGAAGTTGTGAAGCTTGCAAGTTGTCCACCTAAAATGTTGGCGATACCTGAACTCGCTAACCATACGCCCATTAGTAAAGATGCTAGTTTTACTGGGGCAAGTGCACTAACCATTGATAGTCCAACAGGTGATAAGAATAGCTCACCTAACGTATGGAAAAGATACGTAAAGACGATAAATAGTAAGTTTGCTTTTTCTGTAATGTTATGTTCATCACTACCTGTTTTTAATGTAGCAATAACGAGAATGATATAACCGATACCGAGCAAGATCATACCAAGTCCCATTTTTGTTGGGATTTTTAAATCCCCGCGCTTGCGAGTTGCAAGTTTTGCCCATAATGCTGAAATGGCTGGAGCAAGTAAAATAATAAATAATGGATTGACCGACTGGAACCAAGATGTTGGAACTTCCCATCCGAACACAGAGCGGTCTACAAATTTGTTTGTATATAATGTTAATGAGCTACCAGCTTGTTCAAAGCCAGCCCAGAAGAAGACAACGAAGCATGTTAAAATGACGATAACTGCGGTACGTTGTTTTTCTTTTTTTGTTAACGGTGTATCTCCTACTGATGGTTGTCCATCTGTTGTTTGTAAATCGCGAGTTGGTTTTTTACCGATATCACCAAGGAAGCGATTTGATAGTGTTGTAAATAAAATTTGTCCAATGATCATTCCGATTGAAGCTGCCAAGAAACCGTAACGGAATCCGTAATGTACAACGCCATCAACTGTTGTTTTGAATAAATTTTCTGACAAAAATCCACAAACGAGTGGAGCTAAAAATGAACCGACGTTAATCCCCATATAAAAAATGGTAAATGCACTATCACGTTTTGGATCGTTCTCTTCGTATAATTCCCCAACCAGTGTAGAGATGTTCGGTTTGAAGAATCCATTACCAATAATAATAAGCGCTAATCCGAGGTATAGGCCTAATTGGTTTTGCAAGGCAAATAGTGTAAGGTTACCGATTGCCATTGTTATACCACCAATTGTAATCGCTTTTCGTCTACCTAGGAACCGGTCTGTTAAGTATCCACCAATCATTGGTGTGAAATAACAGGCTCCAGTATAAAATCCGTAAATAGAGAGTGCCCATGCGGGACTAAACCCAAGACCACCGCTTACTAAAGCTGTCGTTAAATATAATGTTAATAATCCTCGTAATCCATAGTAACTAAATCTTTCCCACATTTCTGTAAAGAAGAGTAAGTATAAACCTGGAGGATGTTTCTTTTTTCTTTGTTGTTCTCTTTCTAGTTGTATCGCTGATTCCATGTTATTTTCCTCCTGACACAAACAAAAACAAAGTTAATAATTTTGTATATTTAATATTTTACTTTATTAACTATTATAAGTCAATAAAGTGAAAATGTAATAATTGGGAAGGATCCGTCATGAAAGGATTAAAAACTTTTACGAATTGAGCTTTTATAGCAAATTTAACTACCTACTAATAGGTGGGAGAAGGTTAGTTTTTTAGCAGAAATTGGAGAAGAGAATTAGCTATAGAATGGGTGTTTCTTTTATGTTAGACTATGGACTATGTTTTCTTTGTGAGGAATCGTTTTATTGCACTTTTTTATATGTGAAATTGATTTCATAAAAGATGAAATTAAAGAAGGAGAAAGAAATGAAATTGTTACAGAAAAAAGAAATTTTACTTATTAGTCTTATGTTATTCTCGATGTTCTTTGGAGCGGGGAATCTTATATTCCCACCTTTTCTTGGTTATGAAGCAGGAGAACATGTGTGGATTTCATTAGTAGGGTTTATTATATCAGCAACAGGTCTTCCTATATTGGGAGTTATTGCGATTGCGAAAGCAGGTAGTTTTCAAGCGCTAGCGGGTAGGGTTCATTCCTCATTTGCAATTATTTTTCCGTGTATCGTGTACTTGTTTATTGGGCCAGGACTTGGTATACCACGTGCAGGAAGTTTAGCTTTTGAAATGGGGCCAGGTCAGTTCTTCCCAGAAGCGGGAAGCATAGTTTTATTATGTTATACGGTTATTTTCTTTAGTATCGTGTACTGGTTAAGCTTATCACCGTCTAAATTAATGGGGTTGTTCGGAAAGGTTTTAACACCATTATTATTAGGTATGATTGCCCTTATCTTTATAAAAAGCATGTTTACATCAGTAGGTAGTGTGAAAGAGGCTGCTGGAAACTATGGACAAGCGCCTATGTTCCAAGGGTTTTTAGATGGCTATTTAACGATGGACGCATTAGCAGCTTTAATTTTTGGGATTGTGATTGCAAATGCTCTTCGTGCAAAAGGTATTGAAGATGATAAAGGTTTAGCGAAATATATGAGTATTGCTGGAATTGGTGCAGGACTATTATTATCTATTATTTATGTCATACTTGGATATGTTGGTTCAATGAGTGGTTCATTGGGGACATTTGATAATGGCGCGCAAGTGTTAGCACAAGTGATGACTACACTATTTGGACAAGGCGGAGTCGTTTTATTAGGACTTATTTTTACGATCGCATGTTTATGTGTTTCAATCGGACTTGTTACATCGTGTAGTCAATTTTTCGCAAGTGCATTTCCGAAAGTAGCATACAAAGTGTGGGCATTTATGTTAAGTTTTGTTAGTATGATTTTAGCTAATTTAGGATTAACACAAATTTTAAAAGTATCAGTACCGATTCTTGGATTTATTTATCCAGTTGCACTAACGCTTATTATTTTAGGCTTATTCCATAAGTATATTGGAAAGTATGCATACGTATATGCAGTGACAGTTGGGATTGTAGCCGTATTTAGTGCAATCGATATTTTCAATAAAAATGTGATGATGAATCAGTGGACATCAGTATTGAAATACATTCCGTTTTATATAGAAGGTGTAGGATGGATTGTTCCAGCTATTATAGGTGTTTTTATTGGTGTTATCGTGAGTAGTGTTTTAAGTAAGAAGAAATAAGTAAAGGGTGTTTTCCTATTTCGGAAAACACCTTTCTTTTTTGGAAAAATAGTATTGAAAATGAATAGACTAAGAGTATGATAAAGGTAATTGGTAATATATAGGTTTTGAATGAATGATGAGGGGGGAGCGTATGAAGGAGGATTTGAACAAGAAAATAGAAGCACTCGAAACGACAATTGAAACGATGCAAGAAGCACTTTTTGAATTGAAAGCAAAACAAAGGGAAATAGAAGTAGAAAATGCTCAGCAACATGTTAGTAAGGAAAAGAAAGAATATATTGAAACGGTGATGGAGGAAAAACAAAAAGAAGAAGTAGCTACAATAAAAGAGCCTGTGCAAGAACGTGAGGTAAAACAAGTGGATATATCTGCTTTTAAACGAGAACCATTTAATATTATTAAGTTTTGCCAAACGTGGTTACCACGCATATTTGTAGGCATTATGTTACTTGGAGTAATCTGGTTATTTAAAGCAGGAGTAGACGCTGGATTATTAACACCAGCAATACGAATTGTGTTTGGTATTGTCCTATCAATTGGTTTTTATTATATAGGGGATATTCAAATTAAACGAGAGCGGCAAGCGTTAGGATTAGTATTAGCAGGAGGAAGTATTACAGGTATAGTTTTAACGACATTTGCAGCGCATTATTTATATGGATTTATTCCAGCGAGTGTCGCGTTTCTATGTAATATTGCATGGGTCATTTTAGGTATTTATATAGCGAAGAGGTATCAATCAGAATATCTTACTATCTTCGTAGCGGTAGGAGCTTTCTTTGTACCATTTTTATTAAATAGTACAACTCCTAATCCGTACATTTTCTTTGGATATGAGACGATACTAACACTTAGCTTATTATGGTATGCGTTGAAAAATCGTTATCAGTATTTATATATGATTTCTTATGCTGTTGCTGCTATTGTTCTTTTTGTCTTCTTTGCTGTTATGTCAATGTTAGTAGAGGATTTAC
Organism: Bacillus sp. TE9106W; assembly: GCF_054062215.1. Taxonomy (NCBI): domain Bacteria; kingdom Bacillati; phylum Bacillota; class Bacilli; order Caryophanales; family Bacillaceae; genus Bacillus; species Bacillus sp. TE9106W. The sequence goes on along the minus strand of NZ_JBSSFA010000025.1, from coordinate 32,560 downwards.
AAGTACAGTTAACAGTAGTTTATGGCTTAATTCACTTACTATTATTTTGGCATATGTTTACGGAGAGAAGTTTTATAGTAGAACCACGCTTGGCAATATTTAGTGCGAATGCAGTTTTCTTTATATTAGCTATTTCAAAAATACCTGAATTTACAACATGGGGATTAATGATAAGTGCACTCGTACACGCTACTATGTTCGTGTTTGAATATAGGAAGAATCGACATTCTACGTTTACAAATCTTTTATTTGGTTTCGCAATGGGGGCATTTAGTTTAGCGATTTTATATGAGTATAGTTTAGTGAATGCAGCGATTGTACTATTATTACAAGGTTTCCTCGGCATGGTGACTTCTATTAAAGGAAAACAACAGATAAAATTATATATTAGTGCGACGATTTATGCGATTGGAATGATACAGACTATTTTTAGCCCATTTGATTATTTCCTTTCAGCTGGGTTCGTTGCTCATATTATTTTAATAGGTACATTTTATTACTGCATGAAGCAAGCGAAAGATGTGTTAATGAGCTTTGGAAAATATGTATATTCTATAGCGCTCTATTGGTTTATGGTTATCATATTTATTGCAATTACTAGAGTTGGTGAAGTTCTTTCTACAGATGGAAGCATAATTAGCGTATTTGTATCGTTATTATGGATGGTATATGCTTTATTTGCAGTTTGGCTTGGACGGAATAAACATATGAATGAAATATTGTATGCTGGATTAATCGTTTTAGTTGTAACGATAGGGAAGCTATTCCTTTTGGACTTACCAGAAGTATCGATGATGATTAGGGCAGTTTTATTCTTAATAGTAGGTAGTATAGGTATCGTTATTTCAAGAATGTTTTTCTCAAAAGAAGAGAAGTAGAAAGAAGGCAATCCATATCCGGATTGCCTTTTTCATTATTTCTTATTAATCGTTACAGTCTCACTATATTTCGCTGTCGTATTTTGGCGTAGACGAAGCGTTGCTTGTCCAGTCGTATTTGGATTAATTTGCACATTTACAATCTTCTCAGCAGAACCTAAGCTGTTTGTTGTGAAAGAAAATGCATTACTATATCCGAAAGTAGATGGCCAAGTACCATTTGTATTTTGAACTTTTGCTACTTGTGTACCGCCAGTCGTGAAGATACCTAAAGAATAATTATCGTATGTCGTGTTAGGTAATAAGTTATTTACTTGAATTTTCATTTGGAACACTTCATTGTTTGGTAGAATGCTAGGGTGTGTAACTACGTAGTCATTTGCTGTTACTGCACCGTTATAGCCATATGAACCAGGTTTAAAAGTATTGGTATTAAACCATTGATAACCTGCATTTGGTGCACTCCAAGGTTCAGGTTGTGGTTCAGTTGATAAGCTTGGTTGCTCAAATGTTTGTAAAGTGGTAGGTAAATCAAGTTGTAAACCATTTACTTGATCTAAACTTGTAAATGTTTCTTTATTCGATAGCCAATTTACGATATTTTCTAGTAAAATAGCATCGTTTTCTTCTTTATATCCATCGTAAGTTTTCTTTGTTTGACCAGAATCTTCACGAACGTATTTTGGCGTAGCATCTTCAACAGGAGAAGAGTCTCCAATAAAGGCAGCTTTTCCAAGTCCGACTTTTGCGATAGCAGCATAAGGACCCTCTGCAACACCACCGCCGTTATATACACCGCTATCAACAGCGTTATTCCATTTTGACGGGTTTTCTGGAAGATAAACAAGTCCTTTTGCTAGTTTTGGATTTGTAATGGCTAAAGTAGAACCAGCATGCATCGCTACAGATGAAACCCCTTCTGTAATTCCGAATGATTGTTCAGGTGATACAATATTTTTAGCGGAAACATCACCGATTGCATTATAGCGGAAGCGAATACCGAAGTTATCAGATAGCCAATCAGAGCTTTTTACTCCTTGCATAGCTTGTGAATTTGCTTCGTCGTTAGACATTCCTTTCGCTGGATTATCCCAAGCGCCGCGTCTATATCCGTTAAATACTTCAGAAGAATCCCAACGATTTTTATTACGATCTGCATTATAGTGATCGGCAATGAAGAAGATACTACCGCCATTTTTCACGTATTGTAACATAGCATCTTGTTCTGATTTTTTGTAAGGAATATTTGCTTCTGGAACGATAAATACATTGTAATCTTTTAAATCCTCGTATGTAATAGGTGTTGATTTACGTAGTTCTTTTACATGATATCCGTTTTTTGCAATGCCGTTTCCGAAATCAGAAAAGCCGCCGTCGATAACCCAGTCAGCTGTACCGGCAGTTTGACCGTGTGTATTATCGAATAATACTTTCTTCCCATTGTTTTGGTTTACAACTTTTGCAGCAATTTCAGGAGCTGGGTCTACAGAGCTTTCGGCATAAGTAGACGGTATGAATGAAGCTCCTATACTTAGTGTAATTGCTGTTGCTAAAGAAAATGTAATCCATTTTTTATTCTTCATAGAAGAATCCCCCTAATAATAAATATATGTGCTTTAATAATGTAATTTATTTTTCTGTAAAAATAAAGACGGAAAACATAAAAAATATTAAAAAATTGTAAAAATAACGTGAATTTTGTTGAGAAATATTTATATAGACATAAAAACATCCCTTCCAATTAATAAGGAAGGGATGTTTTGTTTAACTAATTTTTGAATTAGGCGTTTCATCAATTTTATGAAACCCTTTCATGTAGTACACGATAGCTAAGCCGATAAGCCAAATAGGGCCGACGATTAATGCAATTCGTGTATCTTCTGAATACGCCATTATACCTAATACTAGTACAAGGAAGGCGAGTGAGAAATATGAACTTAATGGGTATAAAGGCATTTTATACGATAACTTTTGTCTGTTTTGCGTAGGCAAACTTTTACGGAACTTGATTTGAGCGACTAATATAATGCCCCAAGTCCAAATTGCTCCGAAAGTTGAAATGCTAGTGAGCCATGTAAATACCTTTGCTGGTACGAGATAGTTTAATATAACGCCAATGAGTAAAACGATCGCAGTTGCTACAATTCCTTGACTTGGAATGCCATTTTTATTTAAACGACCGAATCTTTCAGGTGCTTTCTTCTGCTGAGCTAATGTATATAGCATACGGCCTGTACTAAATAAACCACCATTACAAGATGAAAGAGCTGCTGTTAATACGACAAAGTTAATAATCCCTGCTGCTTTTGCAATACCGATTTGTTGAAATGTTAATACGAATGGACTTCCTTTCTCACCCAGTTCGTTCCATGGATAAATTGCCATCATAACGAATAGAGCTCCAACGTAGAACAGTAATATTCTCCAAAATACGTTATCGATTGCTTTTGCGAGTGTTTTCTTCGGGTTTTGAGCTTCACCAGCTGTAACTCCGATTAATTCAACGCCTAAATAAGCGAATAATACCATTTGCATGGAGAGTAGTAACCCAGAAAATCCATTTGGAAACCAGCCACCATGTGACCAAAGGTTTGAAATACCAGTGGCTATTCCGCCATTTCCGAATCCGAATAAAATAATACCAGCTCCAACTACTATCATACAGATAATTGTGATAATTTTAATGAGAGCAAACCAAAATTCAAGTTCTCCAAATACTTTTACGGATAAGAAGTTGAAAGCGCTCATTAATAATAAAGCGAGTAGCGCCCAAGTCCAACGCGGAATATCTGGGAACCAGTACTGCATGTAAATGCCAGCTGCTGTAATTTCAGCCATGCAAGTAACAACCCATAAGAACCAGTAGTTCCAACCTGTAATATAACCAGCTAGCGGTCCGAGATAATCATATGCATATTTACTAAAAGAGCCGGCAACAGGTTGTTCAATTGCCATTTCTCCGAGCGCTCGCATAATGAAAAAAATAACGAGTCCAGCAATCATATATCCTAGTAAAATAGAGGGCCCAGCTAGTTTAATAGCAGAAGCAGATCCTAAAAATAGTCCAACGCCAATAGCTGAACCGAGTGACATTAACGTAATATGTCGTTCTTTTAAACCGCGGTTTAAAGTTCCAGATTTGTTTGAGTGTTGCATAAGAAGAATCCCCCTTGTAGAGTGAACGATGTTTGAATGCGTTTACCAAATATTTAACTATTTCAAATTATAAAACATTTCCATCTGTTATGCTACAAAAATAATCATAATGAACTGTACTACATCTAGACTTGTCAGACTTAAACTTAAAATTCGAACTATTAGAGAATATATTGACTCTTCTTTTTATTGATTGTTAAGATTAAGTATTATATTTTCTCGCATACTAGTAAGAAGAGAATGTGTGATAATAATTCAGGTGTAGGAAGGGTACATAAGCATGTTTCAATTACAAAAATATAACACTTCTGTGAAGCAAGAGTTTTTAGCTGGCATCACAACTTTTTTTACATTTGCGTATATTCTTGTCATCAATCCGAAAATATTATCTGATGCAGGTGTACCATTTGACCAAGCGTTTACAGCAACAATTATTGCAACTGTTGTTGGAACAATAGGTATGGCGATTTTTGCTAATTATCCAATTGTTATTGCTCCAGCTATGGGGATGAACGCATACTTTGCGTATTCTGTTGTACAGAAAGCAGAAGGGATTACATATGTAATTGCCTTTTCAGCGGTATTTGTGACAGGGATTATTTTTCTTTTATTATCTTTTACTTCGTTTAGGCAAAAGTTAATTTTAGCAATTCCTGATAGTTTAAAGCATGCAATTGCAGGTGGTATTGGACTATTTATTGCTTTTATTGGATTACGCCTTTCTGGAATTATCGTTGATCATCCATCAAATTTAGTTACGATTGGTGATTTTCATTCTCCAGCCGTTATTTTAACTCTAATTGGTTTAATATTAGCGGCGGTATTAATGGCATTGCGTGTGAGCGGTGCATTATTTATTAGTATGATTGTGACAGGAGTTATCGCCTTCTTTACAGGGCAACTGAAGTTCACGGATAAAATTGTTGCGATGCCTCATTTACCAGAGGGTATTATCGTTTCAAACCCAATCAATGCCTTTTCAGATGTAATTGAGTACGGCTTATATGGTGTTGTGTTTTCATTTTTACTTGTACTGTTATTTGATACGACAGGTGCATTACTTGGATTAATTAAACAAGCGGGTTTAATTACGGATAATACTGAGAAACGTTTTGGTAAGGCATTTATTGCAGATGCAATTGGCGGGACTACAGGCTCTATCTTTGGAACAAGCCCAACAGCAGCGACGATTGAATCTTCAGCTGGTATTGCTGCAGGTGGTAAAACAGGATTAACAGGTATTGTAGTAGTCGGCCTAACGATTATAACAGCATTCTTCAGCCCTGTTATTGCTTCTTTATCAAGTGTAGCTGCTATTACAGCTCCTTCATTAATTATTGTAGGTAGTTTAATGGCACAAAGTATTCGTGATATTAATTGGAATGAATTTGAAGATGCATTACCAGCATTTTTAATTTTCGTTGGTATTCCGTTAACGTCTAGTATTGCGAATGGAATTGCAATTGGATTTTTAGTGTATCCAGTCTTGAAAATTGTGAAAGGGAAAGGGATGGAAGTACATCCATTACTATACTTATTTACAATTTTATTTGGATGTCATTTATTCTTATAATATAGGAGAGGGGGCTTCTTATGAGGGGCTCCTTTTTTGTGTATAATAAAGTGAAACTTAAATTAGCAACGTAAAATATAAATTGCTTATTGGAATATATATTATAATAAGGGTGGAGGAGAAAGAAACAGTAAACAAAAACATAGACAAAAGTAGGCATATATAGTGAAAAGTAATTATGAAACAATATAAACCGAAAGAATTTTCAGAAATGCTTAATGTCTCTGTTAAGACATTGCAAAGGTGGGACAATCAAGGTGTTTTACCTGCTTACCGAAATCCAAAAGGAAGAAGATATTATACAGAAGAACAGTATAAGAAATATATGGGTATTCAAGAAGAACTTGTTCAGGATTTAATATCTATCATTCATGTATTTAGCTGTAGAATATATGGGTTGAGAAAATACAAAAAGAAAATGTCGGAGGATGAAGACTTATGAAAAGAGCATATTTAATAGAAATCAAACCGACAACTGAACAAATTAGTAAAATCCGTCAAACTATTGGGGTGTGTCGATATGTATATAACCTGTATATCTCTAAAAATAAAGAGGTATATGAGTCGGAGGGGAAATTTCTTAGTGGTTATGACTTTTCCAAATGGTTAAACAACATTCATACAAAAGAGTGTGACCAGTGGATTAAAGAAGTGTCGAGCAAAGCGGTAAAACAAGCGATTATGAATGGAGATAAAGCTTTTAAGCGGTTTTTTAAAGGTTTATCTAAGTTTCCACGATATAAAAAAAAGAAGAAGCAAGATGTGAAGTGCTACTTTCCGAAAAACAACAAAACAGATTGGACAGTAGAAAGACATAGAGTAAAAGTCCCTACAATTGGTTGGATAAGGTTAAAAGAGTATGGATATATTTCAAAAAATACAACTGTAAAAAGTGGTACAGTATATCAAAGAGCAGGAAGATACTATGTGTCTATACTCTGTGAAGTGAAAGAGGTAAAACCAAATGCAACTCTCAATACAGTAGGTCTAGGAATTGATTTGGGAATTAAAGACTTCGCTGTACGTAGCGATGGAAAAACTCACAAAAATATAAATAAAACAGTACAAGTAAAAAAGATAGAAAAACGGTTAAAACGTGAACAACGCTCTTTATCACGCAAATTTGAAAATATAAGAAAGAGAGGTGAACAACCTGTTACTAATAAAAGAGCGAATATAAACAAAAATATTCTTAGGGTGCAACAACTACATGCTAGGCTAGCAAATATTCGATTAGCGTATGTAAAGTCTATTGTAAATGATGTGGTGAAAACCAAGCCAACGTTTATTGTAGTAGAAGATTTGAATGTGAAAGGTATGATGAAGAACAAACATCTATCTAAAGCTGTAGCGCAACAATGTTTTTATGCTTTTAAAACATGGTTATTAACGAAATGTAGGGAATATGGAATTGAACTACGGCAAGTGGACAGATTCTATCCATCTTCTAAAATGTGTTCATGTTGCGGTCAAAAAAAGTCGGATTTAAAGCTGTCTGACCGAGTATATACATGTGAATGTGGCAATGTAATAGATAGAGATTTAAATGCGTCAATCAACCTTTTACAAGCAAAAAAATATACAATACTAACGTAAATAGATTGTATATATGTACGGTGGGCTACATCGGAATTTACGCCTGTGAAGTGTCACAGCAAACTGTAGTAGCAAGTGATTAGCGAGGCAGGGCACGTAGAAGCAGGAATACTCTAAGAATATACATTTGTCTATATTTTTAGTAGCAGGAACATGAATGGCTGTAAGTAAAATAAAAGTCGCGCGTGTTCAGTTAGATTTAACACAGCAACAATTAGCAGAAAAAGTAGGCGTTACAAGGCAAACGATTAGTTTAATTGAGAAGGGGAAATACAACCCGTCATTAGATTTATGTTTAAAAATTTGTTATGCGGTAGATAAAACATTGAATGATTTATTTTGGGAGGAAGAGGAGTGAGGAGATGAGGATTGTGAAAGATGAACGTTTAATGATTGAGAGGCTAAAACATATTAGACTCGTTTTCATCTTACAAAATATCGTCATACTAGGTATTGTTTTTTATCGCTACGTTTTGCAAGATGCAGGGTATGAAAGTGTTTCAGATTTATTAATGGTATTTATGGGCGGGATTGTAGTCATAAACTTCTTAAATTTAAAACATTCGGTGGAAGTGTATGAGCATACGGGCGGAATATCGCGTAGTTATTTTAGGAAGCTATTATTCATTCCGGTAAGTATTGTTATTGGTATTTTAGCTATTTGTATCGTTGTAACACCAGATATCTCGATAAAGGAAATTAGTATGACAGGACTTATTATGTTTGCTTGTTTTTAATTCCTAGTTTGTTTATATACATATATATGAAAAAGATAAAAAGTGAAGATTGAAATATAAGCAAAGCTTTCCCGTATTGCGGAAAGCTTTTCTTATACTCTTTTATATAGTACTTTATGAAGGCCAATCGGTTCAATTTCAAAGATTTCACCATATTCCTGGAAGCCTAAGTGCTTGTAATAGTTAGCTACAGTAATTCGGCCATTACACCATAATATAGTTGCTTGGCGTTCTTGCAAGATTTGTTCCGCCTTCTGAATTAAGGAGCTTCCAGCACGGTTGTTTCGAAATGCAGGTAATGTGGCCATTCCTCGTAGACGATAATGAATACCTACTGGTAAGTCAGGGTATATTTCTTTTGAGAAGGAAGCAATACTAATGAGTTTATCGTTTATAAATGCGCCTAAGTGAAAGGTATCTGTTTCATAATCGGAAGGATATTTACAATCTGCTAATGTTTGATTGGGGCGTAAAATTTTTTGACGTAATACGTAAGTTTCAGATCCTTCAATATTTTTCACGGTAATCATATTAACATCCTTTCTTATAAGGCTTTGTCTGTTAATTGTATAAAGAAATAGGCAGGTGCGGCGAGAAGTCCGAGTATGCTAGCAGTTCCGAGAAGGAGTGAAAGTAGGAGGCAAGAATATTTTATTCCATTCGATTTTTTCCATCCGTAACTGCAAATTTCAATGCTAACACCGATGAGAATAATGGCAATGAGTATTTCCGCTAATAATAAAAGAGCTAAAGTTACAATAGACATAATGTGATCCACCCTCATAATATGTGATAGTAACATTTTACCATATGGAATGGAAAAAAAATGCCCCTTAATTATGTAAGGGGCATTTTTCTATTCCAATATGCTTTTTAGTGTATCGATATGTTCCTTTGAGCCTGTTACAAGTAATGTATCACCGTGTTGTAGTCTTGTATCACCATGCGGGATTAATGCTTTATTCCCACGATAAATTTGAATGACTAGTACATCACCTAAAAACGGAAGGCGACGAAGTGCAACGCCGTTATATTTATTGCTTCGTAGTTCAACTTCACGGACTGTTTCGTTTGCTGTTGTAATTAAGCGAACGAGACTCGGTTTATCAATTAATGCACGTAATAGAATACGTGTAGAGTTAATGGTTGAGAATACGGCGATATGTTCTTGCGTTGCTTTTTCTTGTAGAAGCGGATCTTCTACACTTGCAATAACATGTTCAACACCTAGTTCTTTTGCATGTTCTGCTAATAGTAAGTTTTGTTCATCATCGCTTGTTGCAACAACAACGCGGTCTGCATGAAATGCTGTTTGTTCAGTTAATGATGCAATTGTGATGTCATCTAATTTCACAATAGGGAAGTCGTGTGATTTCGCTTCCTCATCATTTATTTTATTTTGACGCATCATATATAGTGTTACGTCATAATCTTCTCGTTTTAAATCAAGTGATAACGGAAGGGTAATTCTGCTCGCACCAATAATTGAAACTTTTGGTTTTGGTGTTTCCACTTTTGGGAACATCTTTTTAAATAATATAGGTGCGAAAATACAAGTAATAACTGCGCTTAAAATAAGGGAGGCAGATAAACTTGGACTAATGATTCCTAGTTTTTCACCAATTTGTGCAGCTGCAATAACTAAAGAAAGTGTCGATGTTAATAAGATGGCACTTCCTAGTACGATATTACGTGGATACCATTTTCGTAAGACGAGTGATGGTATCAGTTTTGAAATAAAGAGTCCTACAATTAAAATTGGAATCATGAGCATGCTAGAAGGTTCTTTGAAAATAGACCAAACTTCTAAATTTACACCAACCATTACGAAGAAAATAGGAATGAAGAAACCGTATCCGATAGAATCCAGTTTTTCAACCATATCTTCATTTGGTGATAATAATGATACGAGTACACCTGCTAAGAAGGCACCTAAAATATTTTCGGCTCCAACGGATTCAGATAACCCAACTAATATTAAGATGAGTGCAAAAACAGCTCTTGTATCAATTTGTACACTACCAGCTTTTAAGCTATCTAAGTATGGAATGTTTTTAAAACGTTTTGCAACGAAGTAAATAACAATACCAGCGCCGAATAGAAGAAGCAGGAGCCACATGCTTTGACCGCTTTCGGAATTTAATCCGACGAATACAGCAAGTAAAATCATTGTAACTAAATCCGCAATAACAGCGACCAATAAAATGATTTGTCCAATTGCTGTTTTTCCTAGGTTATTCTCTTTTAATGTTGGTACGACAACACCTAAAGAGATTGTTGAAATGATTAAAGTCATAAACATTGCATTATCTACAAATCCTAACCATACGAATAGTAATGATAAGGCATAAGATAAGATGAAAATAAATAAGAAGATAATACTTGCTGCTTGGAATGTGTTTGGTTCGTTTGTCGTATTCTTTTTCCCTTTTTGTTTAAAGATAGAAAAATCAATTTCTAAACCGCTTAAAAACATAAGAAAGATAAATCCTAGTGTCGATAAGACTTGAAGCCACATATCTGGCTCAATAATATTAAACCCACTTTTACCTACAAAGATTCCTGCGATGATTTCTGCAACGACGACAGGAAGTGCTTTTAATTTAAAGCGTTGTAACAAAAGGGGAACGAAAAACGCGATTGCAACGACAACCATAAGTGATAGAACAGAAGTATGATGTTCCATTGCGTTCTCTCCCTTCAAATAAATATAGTAACTATTTAGCCATATAATAGGTAGAAAAGCAACGCATATGGATTCGATTTCATAAAGAAAGAGTTTTCTTAACATTTGTCATAATAAGTATATTTTTCATGATTCTGTTGTTAATTCCGTAATGTGGATGTAATAGGGAGGGGATAAAATGAGGTCTTACTGCCCGTTAATGTGAGATAAAAAAAGACTGCTGAGAAACCTCAGCAGTCTTTTCATGTACATTACATTGAGAAGAAGATCCATACAGTTAAACCAACTGTTGCTGTTGCAACGAAGAAACTGTAGATCATAGTAAGAATTTGAATGCGTCCTTCTCCTTCTTTTAAATGCATGAACATGATTAATTGTAATAATGCTTGCGCAACCGCCATTGCGATAATAGACGTTAAAATCGTTGATAGTGGTAAGCTTGTGTAAAGTGCCACGTATAACGCTAGAAACGTTAGTGCAAGCGATAAAATAAATCCGAAAACGTGTGACCAAGGGAATCCGCTATGCGCATGCCCATTTGCTTGAGTATTGTTTTGACCCATTATTACGCCACCATCCCGTTCAAGTAAACTAGTGTGTAAATGAAGATCCAAACGAAATCAAGGAAGTGCCAGTATAAGCTGATGATAAATACTTTACGAGCTGTAACTGGTGTTAAACCTCGTTTTAAAATTTGGATAATAACACAAATTGCCCAAATGATACCGCCTGTTACGTGGGCACCATGCGTTCCAAGTAGAACGAAGAATCCTGATAAGAAAGCACTTGTTTGAAGTGTAGCACCTTTACCAGCGTAAATAATGAACTCTTCGATCTCGAAGAATAGGAAACCTGCACCTAAAAGTAATGTAAGGATGAACCATCCAAGCATTGCTTTTTGGTTGTGCTTACGCATTTCGTGAATTGCGATACCACATGTGAAACTACTTGTTAAAAGTAGTAGCGTTTGAATTAAAAGTGTTTTAACTTCAAAAAGTTGCGCTGGTGTTGGACCATCTGCCGTACGACCAGCAAGTACTAGATAAGAGGCGAAAAGTGTTGCGAACAGCATAATTTCAGCCCCAAGAAAAATCCAGAATCCTAGGATGTTCAATCTGCTTTGTTCGGATTGATATTCCAAAGGTAAGCTTTTATCTAAAGCCGCCATTTCATTTCACCTCTCATGCTACATGTTCTGTTTTTTTTATTTCATCAACACTGATATAGTAACCTTCATCATAATCGAATGAACGATAGATTAAGCAAGCTAAAATACCAACGCCGCCGATTGCTGCAATCCAGAACCAGCTAAATACTAATGCGAAACCTGCAAGACCGAAGAATCCAGACATAATAATAGGCACACCAGAGTTACTTGGCATGTGAATTGGTTTTAATTCTTCTGCTGCTGGTGTAACTGTTTCTCCGCGTTTTTTCATGAACCAGAAAGCATCAGCTTCTTTGATTTCAGGAAGTTTCGCGAAGTTGTAATGTTGTACAGGAGATTGAGTTGCCCATTCAAGTGTACGGCCATCCCATGGATCTCCAGTTGTGTCACGTTCACCGTGACGTGCACTCCAAATTACGTTGTAGCAAAGAAGTAGGAAGCCGATACCCATCATTACCGCACCAACAGATGCGATTTGGTTTAGCCATCCCCATCCAAGACTTTCAGAGTAAGTGTACATACGACGAGTCATGCCGTCTAAACCTAAGAAGTACATTGGGAAGAAACAGATGTTGAATCCGCTCATAAAGATCCAGAATGTCCATTTACCTAGGCGTTCATTTAACATATGACCAGTCATTTTTGGATACCAGAATGTGAATCCAGCAAGCATAGCGAATACTGTACCTGCGATTAATACGTAGTGGAAGTGAGCAATTAGGAAGTAGCTGTTATGGTACTGATAATCAGCTGCTGCCATACCAAGCATAACCCCTGTAACCCCACCGACTACGAAGTTTGGAATAAATGCCAATGACCAAAGCATTGGAACTGTAAAACGAATACGTCCTTTATACAGTGTGAACAACCAGTTAAAGATCTTAACCCCGGTTGGAATCGAAATCGCCATTGTCGAAATCGAGAAGAATGAGTTAACCGCTGGACCTGCACCCATCGTGAAGAAGTGGTGAAGCCATACGACGAAACTTAGTAAAGAAATTGCAACCATTGAGTATACCATCGCACTGTAACCGAATAGACGCTTACGTGAGAATGTACTAATGATTTCAGAGAAAATACCGAATGCCGGTAAAATAACGATATATACTTCAGGGTGACCCCATACCCAGAATAGGTTGGCCCATAACATTGGCATACCGCCGCTCGCCATCGTAAAGAAGTGAGCATCGAATAGACGGTCAAATGTCATTAATGCAAGAGCAACTGTTAATACTGGGAAAGCGAAAATAATGATAATTGTTGTAATTAAGATTGACCAAGTAAACATTGGCATTCTCATTAAAGTCATACCAGGTGTACGCATTTTTAAGATAGTAACAAGGAAGTTAATACCTGTCATTAACGTACCGAGACCTGAAATCTGTAATGCAATTGCGTAGTAGTTATTTCCTACACCAGAAGTAAACTCTGTACCTGCCATTGGGAAGTAAGAAGTCCACCCAGCGTCTGGAGAACCACCGATTACGAAAGCGATGTTGAATAACATTGCTCCGACAAAGAATAACCAGAAACTTAAAGCATTTAAGAACGGATATGCAACGTCACGAGCACCAATTTGTAATGGTACTACAAGGTTCATTAATCCCATAACGAATGGCATCGCCATGAAAAGAATCATAACTGTACCGTGTGTTGTGAAGATTCCGTTATAGTGTTCAGCGTTTAAATAAGTTGTTTCTGGGAATGTTAACTGTGCACGGATCATTAAACCGTCCATACCACCACGGAATAACATAATAACCGCAGAGATAATATACATGGCCCCAATCTTTTTATGGTCAACAGTTGTTAACCATTCGTCCCAAAGCCATTTCCATTTTTTATACTTTGTTAGTACGAAAATGATTGCTAATGTCACAAGAACGATAGAAGCGTCTGCACCGTAAATAATCGGGTCACCTGTGACAAAGAATTCATCAAGCTTCACTGTGTTCACTCCAATCTGTTGGAATTATAGCTATTATTTTTTGTTTTTGTAGTAGTTGTAATCACAATATTCAAGTGATTTTGGATCTACATAACTTAAGTGATGGCTAGAGAATGTCATACGACCAACTACACCAGGTTTAACAATTTCGTTGTACTTATCTTCTGTTAGTTTAGGAGCAGTTTGTTGTACTTCTTTAACCCACTTGTCATATTTCTCTTTAGTTTTTGCTTCAACTTCGAACTCCATGTGAGTAAATCCTTCACCAGAGAAGTTCGCGCTACGGCCTAGGTAAGAACCTGGCTTATCAGCTTGTAAATAAAGGTCCATAATCATGCCATCCATTGTGTACTTCATACCACCAAGTTCTGGTACCCAGAAAGCATTCATTGGGCCGACAGAAGTCAGTTTGAATTGAATTGGTACACCAGCTGGGATGTTTAAATAGTTAACGGTTTCAATTTTTTCCTCTGGGTAACTGAATAACCATTTCCAGTTTGCAGATGTAACATAAATCTCCACTGGTTTAATATGTTTGGACTCTTTCGGAACCTCTTCCGAAGCATAAGTTGCTTTTACTGTTGGAATCGATAATGCGATAACGATAATAACAGGAACAAGCGTCCAAATGATTTCTAATAATGTGTTACCGTGTTGATCAGGTGGCTCATAGTCCATATTCTCTGGTTTTTCACGATAACGAATCAAGATGACTGTAAACAAGATGAATACAATTGCGATAATTAATGACATAAGCAAGAATGACCAAACAATTAAATCATACTGTGCTTTTGCAACAGGTCCTTGCGGATTTAATACTGCGAGTTTTTTATCACAGCCACCGAGGAACAGAAGTAATGATAACGGAAGAAGCGAAGCCAACTTCCAAAACGCTTTCTTTAGTTGCACGATTGAAAATCTCCTTTCTCCTTGGATTGAAACTATGCCAATAAAACAATATAAACCTATTAATTTATAGAAGGCAATAGTTTTTGAGATATTGTTAAAAAATAGACACAAATGCACACTTTTTAAGGTGAATATCATTTGTAACTTGATTACATTGTAAACTATTTTCCAGAGAAAAATGCGATTGTGAAAATTTTAAGATAAATAAAGTTATACCAGGATATCCAAGAAATAGAAAAAAGCTATCTTATTATAAAAAATAGCTGAATATTTTGTATATTTAGTTTATTCCTTTTGAGATAGTCCGTTGTTGTTCAAATGTGACAAATTTTTTATATTTCATTTGATATAAAATGCAACAAATAACCATAAATGGAATGACGCAATAAAGAGCAATTCTTTGATCAGGAATGAAAGCTAAACTAACAAATGTGAACAATAATTCACAGAATCTTTCTAGCAAACTAGTAAGAAGCAAGGTACAATGATAGGAGGTATGTCTGTAAAATAATAATTAATGGAGTTTTGTTTAAAATGAAAAAGTTAAAATATCTTTTTGTTTTTGGAATTATATTTGCTGTCGCGTTCTTTATAGGGAAAGATAAGATTATACAAAAGGCACAAGTGCTACGCTTAGATTTTCTATCTGAAATGAAAGAAGCGGCTATGATTGAAAATGTTCCGTTTATAAAGCAGTTACCAGAATTACCTCGTGGATGTGAAGTGACAAGCTTAGCTATGTTGCTACAATATAAAGGTGTGCAAGTAGATAAGATGCAACTTGCTAGTGAAATTCATCGAGTTCCATTTGAACAAGATGGTTTGCGTGGAAATCCTTATGAGGGATTTGTTGGAAATATTTATACGAAAGCTGAACCAGGATATGGTGTGTACAATAAACCAATCTTTAATTTAGCGGAAAAATATGTTTCTGAAAAAGTAATTAATCTAACAGATAGAGACGTGAATGATTTATATAAGGTAATTAGTTCTGGTTCTCCAGTATGGGTTATTATTAATACGACGTTTAAGCCGCTAGCTGAAAGTAGTTTTGAAACATGGAATACAAATTCTGGTGAAGTGAAAATTACATATTTTGAGCATAGTGTAGTAGTAGTTGGATACGATCAAAACTTTGTATATGTAAATGATCCTCTAAAAAATAATCCGCGTTTCGCTGTTCCACGAGCAGAGTTTGAGAAAGCGTGGGAGCAAATGGGGAAACAAGCGATTACTATTTTATAATAATGAAAAAGTCATCATTTCGATGGCTTTTTATTTTTAAGTTTTCATAATAGAAAATTCAGAAGATTCTTTCAAAAGTTAACAATTCACGTTATAATAACATTTAACTTGGTGAAGAAGGGGAGAAGAGAAATGGATGTAGCGAAGGAACTAGTTGTATCGAAAAATCAATTGATTGAGTGGAGAAGGCATTTTCATAAGTATCCAGAGTTATCTTTTCAAGAAGAAAAAACATCACAGTTTGTATTCGACATACTTCGGAAAATTCCACATTTAGAAGTGTCAAGACCTACTAAATATAGTGTAATGGCAAGATTAATTGGTAAGCAGCCTGGTAAAACCATTGCGGTTCGTGCTGATATGGATGCTCTCCCTATTCATGAAGAAAATGAGTTTGATTTTATTTCTGCATACCCAGGTGTAATGCATGCATGTGGCCATGATGGACATATAGCGATATTACTTGGAGTCGTACATAAGTTAGTAGAAGCAAGAGAGAAGATTAAAGGAGAGGTTCGTTTTCTATTCCAGCATGCTGAAGAAAACTTTCCTGGCGGAGCAGAGGAAATGGTCGCGGCAGGTGTAATGGAAGGGGTCGATTATATTGTTGGTGCTCACCTTTGGGCGTCATTAGAGGTTGGGAAAGTAGGTGTAATTTATGGTCCTGCAATGGCTGCCCCAGATGTTTTTAAAATTACGATAGAAGGAAAAGGTGGACATGCTGGAATCCCTCATGAAACGGTTGATAGTATTGCCATCGGCACACAAGTCGTTTCACAACTTCAGCAAATTGTATCTCGCCTCACGAATCCGTTAGATTCTCTCGTAGTATCTGTTACGCAATTTCATGCTGGGACAACCCATAATGTAATTCCAGCACAAGCGGAGATTGAAGGTACAGTGCGGAGTTTAAAGCATGAATTGCGAGAAGAAACAGAGAGAAGGATTGAGCGGATTGTGAAGCATGTGGCGGAAGCTTATGGAGCGAAATATACGTTTTCTTATGAATATGGATATCGTCCAGTAGTAAATGATTATGAAGTGACAGAGATTATTGAGCAAACAGCATTACAGCTTTATGGAAGGGAACGAGTTACTCGTTTACAGCCGACGATGGCTGGAGAAGATTTTTCAGCATTTTTACAAAAAGCACCAGGTACATTCTTTTTTATCGGAGCAGGAAATAAAGAGAAAGGAATTATATATCCTCATCATCACCCTCGTTTTACGATTGATGAAGATGCATTACTGATTGGCGTGGAAGTCTTTGTATCATCGATTATGAATTTCATAAGTAAAGGAGAATGAGATGAAGAAAATACACGTATTAGCACTTATTCCAGTTTTTTGTTTAGTTGTTGGCCCCGTATTTGCTAATTCAGTTACTCCTTACATATTAGGGATGCCGTTTTTATTATTTTGGATATTATTATCAGTCCTTATTACATCTCTTTGTATGGGGATTGTGTACGTATTTGATCCTGCTAATAAGGGGGATGTAAAATGACCGCATTACTTATCATTATTTTATTTTTGTTTCTCGCACTATTTTTAGGAATTCGGGCACAACATGGAAAAGATATGAATTTAGAGCAATGGTCAGTTGGAGGAAGAGGTTTTGGTACTATTTTTGTTTTTCTTCTTATGGCAGGTGAAATTTATACGACATTCACATTTTTAGGTGGAAGTGGATGGGCGTATAGTAAAGGAGCACCTACTTTTTATATTTTAGGTTATGGTGCGTTAGCTTATATTTTATCTTATTTTTTATTACCACCAGTTTGGAAGTATGCAAAAGAGCATAATCTAGTTTCACAGCCAGATTTTTTTGTGAAGAAATATAAGAGTCAGGCGCTTGGTCTTATCGTTTCTATCATTGGAGTTATTTCGATTATCCCATACCTTGTTTTACAGTTGAAAGGATTAGGAATTATCGTTTCGGAAGCGTCGTACGGAAGGGTATCACCAGTTATCGCGGTGTGGATTGGCGCAATTGTTATAACGATATATGTAATGGTTTCAGGTATACACGGCTCTGCTTGGACGGCCGCTTTGAAGGATATTATGATCCTGTTTATCGTTATGTTTTTAGGTATATATTTACCGTACCATTATTACGGAGGGTTTCAGCCAATGTTTGAAGCTGTAGAAGCAGCAAAACCCGGATTTTTATCTTTACCTGATGAAGGAATGAGCATTTCTTGGTTTGTTTCTACTATTGTATTAACCGCTCTCGGTTTCTATATGTGGCCCCATACATTCGCCTCTGCTTTCTCTGCAAAAAATGAAAGAGTATTTCGTAAAAATGCGGCCATTATGCCACTGTATTCTTTAGTTTTACTTTTCGTGTTCTTTGCAGGGGTTGCAGCTATTTTGCAAGTTCCTAGATTAAAGGGAGGAGATGTAGACCTTTCGTTATTCCGTCTGGCTCTTCAAACGTTCGATCCTTGGTTTATTGGGATTATTGGTAGTGCTGGAGTTTTAACGGCATTAGTTCCAGGTTCTATGCTTGTCATGGCCGCTTCCACATTATTAGCGAAAAATATTTACCGAACAATGGTCCCATCTGCTTCGGATCGACAAGTTGCAAAAGTGGCGAAATTATTTGTTCCTGTAGTAACGCTTGTAGCTGTTTTGTTTACTTTTAAAGGTGGAGAAACGATAGGAGCGCTTCTGTTAATGGGGTATAGTATAGTGACACAACTTTTCCCGGCACTTGTATGTAGTTTGTTTCCACGTCAGATTATTACGAAGCAAGGAGCAATTGCAGGGATGGGGATTGGGTTGTTAGTGGTTGCGTATATTACTTTATCTGGTTCAACTATAGCTACGATGTTTCCGGGTTTCCCCCAATATATAAAAGATTTAAATGTAGGTATAGTCGCGTTGTTAATGAATATGATTGTGATGTTTATCGTTAGCGGATTCACCAAAAATGTATCTATAAAGAAAGACAATATAATAGTAGAAAAGTAATTCGTATGCTAGAGCTATCTTTGAAAAGAGATAGCTCTTTTTTTGTATATATTTTCTTCTATTAGCGGAATCTAACTAAAAACTTGTTGAAAAGGAAGTTAGGTGGGGGATTTGTTAGAGCTAAAAGGTAACTTATTTGAAGTTATGAAAGAAATTAGGGATGAGTTAGGTTCGCCTAATGATTTAACAATTAGGGAAGTTGCCCTTGCTGGTAGTTTTACACGCTGTGCTGTTGTCTTTTTATGTGGGTTAACAGATAAGGATAATGTTTATAGATATGTCGTTCGTACGCTTCAATATGAAGAAATACAAAAAGATGAAGCTGTTGTCCAAACATTATTGGATCGCTTTATTTCTATTGCAGAAGTTGGTAAGAAGACAACGTTTCCGGATATTATAAATGCGATTTTAGCGGGAGATACAGTTATATTAATTGATAATATTCAAACTGCTATCGTAATTAATAGTAGAGCTTGGGAAAAAAGAAGTTTAGAACCGCCAGTAACAGAAGATTTAATACGTGGACCGAGGGTCGGATTAAATGAAGATATTAACGTAAATAAAATGTTAATTCGCCGTAGTTTACGTGACCCAAAGCTGAGATTTCAATCTTATATTATGGGAAAGAGATCCCAAAAAGAAGTAACTTTAGTATATATAGAAGACATTATCAATCCTTACATTGTAAAAGAGCTAGATCGGCGTCTTCAATCCATAGTGACAGATGTCGTTTTTGAGACGGGTACAATTGAGCAATTAATTCAAGATAATAATTTGTCACCGTTTCCGCAGTTTTTGAATACAGAAAGGCCTGATAATATTGTGGCCTCATTAGCGAAAGGAAAGGCAGCTATTTTAGTGGATGGATCACCGTTTGCCCTTATAGCTCCGCTAGTATTTGTTGATATTTTTCAATCTGTGGAAGATCACTATGAGCGTTGGGTAATAGGGACTTTATTAAGAATTTTGCGGATGGGTTCTGGTATAGTTTCAGTTTTAATGCCGGCAATGTATGTAGCGCTCGTCTCATATCACCAAGGACTTATTCCTTCTAAATTGGCTTATTCGATTGCTGGAGCAAGGGAAGGTGTTCCGTTTCCCGCCTATATAGAAACGTTAATGATGGCATTAACGATGGAGTTAATACGAGAAGCAGGAATTAGGTTGCCGAAACCGATGGGGCAAACAATTGGGATTGTAGGTGGTCTTGTAATCGGAGAAGCAGCGGTGAACGCAGGAATTGTAAATCCGTTTTTAGTTATCATTATTGCGGTTACAGCTATCGCTACCTTTTCTCTCCCTGTATATAGCATTACGATTACGTTTCGAATTTTATTGTTCGTTTTTGTTTTAGCAGCGACTGCTTTTGGTTTGTATGGAATCATTCTAGCTCTTATTGCGCTTGCTGTTCATATTACAAATTTAACAAGTGTTGGTGTACCGTATACAACTCCAATTGCACCCGCATTTTATAAAGATTGGAAAGAAGAGTTTATTCGCATGCCAAAATCAATGTTGAAAGAGAGACCGGAATATTTACAAACGAAAGATTCTACAGTACGTCCAAAGGAGCGAGAATAATTGAAACCATTTGAGTATGGCGATGAAGAAATTGGATCTCGGGAAATTGGGTTTGCGGTATCATCGACCATTATTGGTATAGGCGCATTATCTATGCCAAGGGATATTGCAAACCAAACTTTATTTTCAGATGGTTGGATTATTTTGCTTTTGGGTGGATTGATATGTGCAGTTTTAGGTTGGTTTGTAACGAGGGTGGCTATTTTATTTCCAAAACAAAACTTTGTTCAATATACAAGCATACATTTGACGAAGCCTGTTGCATATACAATTAGTAGCATTTTAGTATTGACGTTTGCGGCTTTGACAGCATATGAATCGCGAATGATTGCAATTATTTCGCAAACGTATTTATTTAGTGATACGCCGGTACAGCTCCTATCTTTCTTCTTCTTATTAGTTGTTATCTATGGAATAGCAGGGTCGAGAGCAGCTTTATTACGATTAAATGTTATGTTCTTACCTATTGTTTTAATTGCAATAGTGCTTCTTTCTTTATTAAATATAAATTTAATGGAAATAAACAATTTGTTTCCAGCTTTCCAAACGGAAGTAAGTCAATACGCTGTTGGGGTTAAAAATTCTATATTCACATTTATTGGATTTGAGGTAGCTCTGTTTTATGCTGTGTTGTTGAATGATAAGACAGCGAAAAAGGCACCAATGACAGTTGCGAAAGCAGTGATAGTAAATGTGCTCTCATACATTTTAATTTATGTAACTTGTATTAGTGTTTTTACGTATATGACAACTCGTGGATTGACATATCCAACAATTGAATTAGGGAAAGAAATTGAAATTGGTGGAGGCTTTTTAGAAAGGTTCGATGCAATTTTTTTTACGACTTGGATTATTACTATTTATAACACTACAGCAATGTATTATGACGTCGCCTCTTTATTATTTTGTGCCATGTTTCCGAAAGTGAAGAAACATATTTTTATTTTCGGAAGCGCGCCTCTGATTTTTATGCTGAATATGCTCCCTGGTAATTTAGATACGTTATCAAGTTACGGAACGTATTTAGCGTGGATAGATATGGGATTTGTCGTATTAGCTCCTTTGCTAGTTTTTATTGTATATAAAATAAAAAGAAGGAATGGTAGAAATGAAACACCTTCTTAAAATTATAATGGTTATGGTTTTAGTTGGATCTATAAGTGGGTGCTCTGAACTAGAAGAAATAGAAGAAAGAGGCTTTGTAGTAGGCGCAGCTTACGATATTGTGAAGAAAAAGAAATCAAATCCGATTATGAAAGGGACGTATCAGATGGTACTTCCCAGTAAGTTAGCACAACAAGGTGGACAGGGCGATGGAGATAGTGAAAATTATATTAACGTAAGTGCGAAAGCAGATAGCGTCTTTGAGCAAATAAGAATAATTGCTAAAAAAATTAGTCGAACATTATTTTTTCCGCATATACAAGTCATTATTTTTTCGGATGAATTACTAGCAAATCCGTATGTTTTGCAAAATACGTTAGATGTATATTTTCGTGACCATGAAATGAGAAGAAATATTCGTTTGTTCGTTTCCAAGAAAAATGCAGAATCTATTTTAAAACAGAGTGCAAAACCTGAAAACTTACCGGCGCAGTACATTGATATGTTAGCTGAACATCCTCCGAAAAACGCTCAAATGATTGAGGCGGCGAGAATTGGTGAAGTACAAGGGAAAATGATTGCAGATCGAAGTTTTGCATTACCTCTCTTAGGGTTAACTAAACAAGGCGTACAAATGGAAGGAGCGGCATTGATCCGTGGAAAGGATAATAAGTGCGTTGGAACTTTGAATGGAGAACAAACATTAGGAATGAACTATGTAATAGGTAAAAAAATTGGAGGTTTCTTTACTGTTCGTAAAAAGAATCAGCTCATTACATATGAAATTCATAAGTTGCGCCGAAAGATCCAAGTGTCTACTGAAAATGCTACAAAACCGAAGTTTGATATTCATTTGTCCACAGAAGGCATATTAGCTGAGTTACATTTTAATGAACCAAAACAAGTGATGAATGAAAAGTTTTTAAAGAAAGAGATTTCAAAGGAGATGAAGAAGCGTATTGAAAAGTCTATACAGCTTGTTCAAAAAAAATATAAGGTAGATGTATTGGAATTAGGAGAGGTATATAAGAGGCATAATTATAAAGAGTGGAAGAAAGTTAGTAAGAATTGGGATCAAGGCCAGAATTATTTTAGTAATGCTGAAATTAATGTTCACGTTGATCCAACAATTGAACATTCAGGTTCCGCATTACCAAAGAAAGTGAAGTAAGGTGATGGAAGTTGTTTACTGGATTAGGAATTAGTTGCACAATATTAATGGCGATTCTTCCAGGTGCTATATACTTTATTCATAAGAAACTCACAACGTATGGAGCGCAGCCTTGGAATACTGATGTGCAAAAAAAGAAACCTGAATGATTTCAGGTTTCTTTCGTGCAAAGCATATGTGAAGGGGGATACCTTCTATGTATGCTTTGCTTTATACAAGCCCTAACCAATGTACCAATTGTGTAGAGAGGAATGTCACAACAATGGCGATAACGGTAGGGATTGCAAACGATAAGAATGTCCATTTTGCACTTTTTGTTTCTTTATATATG
Source organism: Bacillus sp. TE9106W (assembly GCF_054062215.1). NCBI lineage: Bacteria > Bacillati > Bacillota > Bacilli > Caryophanales > Bacillaceae > Bacillus > Bacillus sp. TE9106W. The sequence continues at coordinate 9,501 of NZ_JBSSFA010000025.1, read as the reverse complement.
TTAACCAGTGTTGTTCCGCATGGGAAATGAAGAAGTGAGAACAACATTGTGTTTAACGCTGTTAACCAAGTCCAACCATTTTCTAAGAATAAATTTTTAATTTGATTAAAATCATCTATTTCAGTTAAAGCTCCGGTTGATAAGTAAGACATTAATAAAATCGGGATAACAATTTCATTCGCTGGTAGTCCAAGAATGAAAGCAGCTAGAATAAAGCCGTCAAGTCCTAACATTTTAGCAAATGGATCTAGGAAGTTTACAAAATACATAAGTAGACTTGTGTCACCGATGAAAATATTAGCAAGTAACCAAGTTAATGCAGCCGCAGGGGCAGCTACAACTACAGCTCGTTTTAAAACATAAACTGATTTATCGAGTGTTGCACGCACAATTGTATTCCAAACCTTTGGCTTACGGTACGGCGGTAACTCAAGTGTGTAGTGGGTTGGAACGCCTTTTAAAGCTGTTTTGGATAGTACCCAAGAAACAGTTAATGTCATAACGATACCAATTACAACCATTCCAACTACAACGCCGGCAGTAACAAGTGTTTGCATACTACCTGTATAACCAGCAGCCATAAATAATGAGGCCATTAAAATTAACATAGGCCAGCGACCGTTACAAGGTACGAAGTTATTTGTTAAGATTGCAAGCATACGTTCACGTGGTGATTCAATAATACGTGTTGACATAATAGCTGCAGCGTTACAACCAAAGCCCATTGCCATTGTTAAAGATTGTTTACCGTGTGCACCAGAGCGTTTGAATAAGCGGTCCATATTAAACGCAACGCGTGGTAAGTATCCATAGTTTTCTAATAGTGCGAACATAGGGAAAAAGATGGCCATAGGTGGTAACATAACGCTAATAACAGCGCCGATACCACGGAATAAACCAAGTATTAAAATGCCATGTAACCATTCAGGTGCGTGTGCTGCTTGGAACCAAGAAGTTAAATATCCTTCGGCCCATCCGAAAAACTCAGCAATCATATCAGATGGTACGTTAGCACCAGCGATTGTAAGATAAAAAATGATAGATAAAATACCGAGCATAATTGGGAATCCCCATATTGGAGATGTGAAAATTTTATCTAGTTTTTCAGAACGATATAATTTATCCGTATTTGTATATTGAACAGATTCTTTACAGATGCTTGCAGATGTTCGATAAATATCTCCGACAATATCATCTCGTATATCTTCTTTTGAAAGTGTTTGAGCGTGTTGAATAATATAGTCTAATGGAAGAGCTTTACTGGCTGAGTGAGATTCCATTGATTACGACCTCCCTTACAAGTGGTTCGTTATGATGTTTTTCAAGTGCAGTTAAGAAATTTTTATCTCCATCTAATATACGTAATGCAATCCAACGTGCTGGATACGTATCACCGAATACTTTATAAATTTGTGGTTCTAATTCTCGAATCATATTTTCGATTTTTTCACTATAAGTAACCTTAATTGGTGCTGGAATTAGCTTTTTATTTGCTACTTTAGCAATGACATTTAGTAAATGACCGATGCCTACTCGGTTACGAGCGGAAATCTTAACTACAGGTACACCAAGTGATTTTGCTAATTTTTTTTCATCGATAACGATGCCTTTTTTCTCAGCTTCATCAATTAAGTTAATACAAATGACTACGTTGTTCGTCATCTCCATCACTTGGAGTGCTAAATTTAAATTTCTTTCCATAGCAGTTGCATCGATAACAACTACAGTTACTTCTGGTTTTTCGAATATAATATAATCCCTTGCTACTTCTTCATCCGCAGAATTCGAATATAGTGAGTAAGTTCCAGGTAAATCTATTAATGTATATTTACTACCGTTATGTTCATATTCTCCTTCAGCTTTTAAAACAGTTTTTCCCGTCCAGTTTCCAGTATGTTGTTTTAAGCCTGTTAAAGTATTAAATAATGTACTTTTCCCGGTATTCGGGTTGCCAGCTAAAGCAATGCGATGTTTGCTCATCTGAAATCATCTCCTATTAATACCCCGAAAATAAGGGAACTTTCTTCCTTGCGTAGTGCGATAGTTGTGTTGCTTACTTGATAAGCGACCGGATCTCCAAGTGGACTGCGTTGTAATACTTTAATTGTTGCGCCGGGGATAAATCCTAAATCTAATAAACGTCGTTTCATAGTTCCTTCTAATTGTATCTTCTCAATTTGTACAAACTCTCCAGTCTTAAATTCGGAAAGTGGTTTTGTATTAGCCGATACCATAAAAGTTACCTCATCTCTATATTGTTAGTTTGAGTTTAAAAAGTTTCCTTAGGTAAACTTTTTGTTAGTAATATAGTAGACTACATTGGATGATGCTGTCAATTGGTACTTTAAAAATATTCATTTATTTTTAGAATTGTTCCAATTTATTTAGTTGTACTAAAAAATATTACTGAAATTCTGTGTAATGTGCATAAATAAGGCGCGTAAAAGTAACGAAATACAGCGTAATTGTAAATGTAGCTTTAACTAAAAGAGAAAAAGAGTGAAAAACATTTACATTGAATTTACATTGTTAAGAGTAAATTTACATTACAGTTTAATTAGTGTGGATTTTGTTGGATTCTTTAACTATAAATGTTGGGATTCCTAGTTTTTAAGGATTATTATCGTCATTTACTTAAAATTAAAAATTGCTTAACACTCACATAATATTATTGTCCTACAATGAATTTGTGTTCGAAAGAAGTAGACAAATGTGAAAAGTGATAATCCAAATGGGGGTACAAGACATGGTTATGAAAAAGGGTATTAAATTTTCTTTAGCAGCTTTAGTGGTAGCGGGTTCATTAGTGGGATGTGGAAAAGCAGAAGAGACGTCAGGTAAAGATGCTAAAGGAAGCGATAATGCAAAACAAGAATTGTCAGGTACGATAGCAGCTGCAGGCTCTACAGCACTTCAACCTCTTGCAGAGGAAGCTGGAAAGAAATTTATGGAGAAAAATTCAAACGTTTCTATTCAAGTGCAAGGTGGCGGTAGTGGAACTGGAATTAACCAAGTAGCTTCTGGTGCAGTCCAAATTGGTAACTCAGATGTTCCATCTGCAGATAAAATAAAAGATGCTGATAAGGCAAAAGAATTAGTAGATAACAAGGTAGCGGGTATTGCATTCGCACTTGTCGTGAATAAAGATGTAAAAGTTGATAATTTAACAGTCCAACAAGTACAAGATATCTTCACTGGAAAAGTAACAAACTGGAAAGAAGTAGGCGGGAAAGATGAAAAAATTAACGTAATCAATCGTCCAGCTTCTTCTGGTACACGTGCTACATTTGAAAAAACAATTATGAAAGATGCGAAAATCAATGATGGAACTGGTACTACACAAGATTCTAACGGTGCAGTAGAACAAGCGATTAACTCTACTCCAGGTTCAGTAAGTTATTTAGCAATGTCTTACATGGTTGGCGAGAAAAAAGGTGCGCTACAAACAGTGAAAATTGATGGTGCTGAACCAAAAGTTGAAAACATTGCGTCTGGTAAATATCCATTCTGGTCTTACGAGTACATGGTAACGAAAGGTGAGGCAAAAGAAGCAACAAAAGCTTACATTGACTATGTAAAAGGTAAAGATTTTGAAAAGCAAGTAGAAGATATGGGTTATATTCCAATGTCTAAATTAAATAAGTAATAAAATTTATGGGGCTGGCTGCAAGGCCAGTCCTGTTCATTTCAATTTATGAAGTGGGGTCTGTCCTGTGATGAAGGGGAAAAAACAAATTAATTACGTGAAAAGTGAATATATAGGAAGATCACTTGTTACGTTTTGTGGTATTTTTATTGTTTTAGTTACATTAGCTATTATTGCATTTATTTGCGGTAAAGGAATTCAATCATTTACGCAAAGTGGTATCTCGTTCACTGAAATGTTAACATCGACAAAATGGAGTCCAAATGCTGATGAGGGAACTTTCGGGGCTGTAATTTTCATTGTAGGTTCAACGGTAGTTTCATTGGGTGCGGTTATTATTAGTGCGCCAATTGCTATAGCTCTTGCTATATTCATGAATTTAATTTCGCCGAAGTTTGGAAATAAAGTATTGAAGCCTGTTTTAGAATTATTAGTTGGTATTCCTTCGGTTGTATATGGATTATTAGGGGTTACGATTTTAGTACCGCTATTACGTGATTCGTTTGGAGGAGTGGGCTTTAGTTTAATTGCAGGTATTGTTGTATTAAGTATAATGATTTTGCCTACTATTGCTAGTATCGCTTCTGATGCAATACGTTCTGTTCCATTTGATTATTTAGAAGCTTCTTATGGTTTAGGATCAACGAAGTGGCAAGCGATTAGCCGAGTGATTGTTCCTGCTGCGAAAAAAGGGATTTTAACAGGTGTTGTTTTAGGTTTAGCGCGTGCTTTTGGTGAAGCATTAGCAGTTCAAATGGTAATTGGGAACACGATTAAATTACCAGAAGGAATATATAGTCCGACAGCAACGTTAACAGGTATTTTGACAATGGACATGACAAATACATTAAACGGAACTGCTTGGAACAATGCGTTATGGACTTTAGCAATGATTTTACTTGTTATTTCATTCCTGTTTATTTTAGTAATTCGAGCAATTGGACAAAGAGGTGAGCGATAATAATGAATGCAAGAACGGTAAATAAAGTTTGGACAGGTATCTTTTATGCGATTGCAGCTTTAGTTGTAGCTTTGCTAGTGTTCTTAGTGTTTGAGATTTTACAAAAGGGATGGGGTTTTTGGGATCCTAATTTCTTGTTTGGAGAACCAAGCAATACAAGAGCTGGTGGTGGGATTGGTCCGCAGTTATTCAATTCTTTCTATATGCTTGTTATAACGCTTATTATATCTATTCCTCTCGGATTAGGTGCTGGAATATATTTAGCAGAGTATGCAAAACAAGGGCGTTTTTTAAACTTTGTTCGTTTATGTATTGAGACAATGGCATCTTTACCTTCTATTGTTGTTGGTTTATTCGGTTTGTTAGTGTTCGTTACAATGACAGGATGGGGATACACAGTAATGGGTGGTGCCCTTGCTTTAACAATTTTAAACTTGCCAGGTTTAACTCGTGTTTGTGAAAATGCGATTTCAGAGGTTCCTTCTAATGTGAAAGAGGCGAGTCTTGGATTAGGTGCAACAAAGTGGCAAACGATCACTCGTATTATTATTCCGTCGTCACTACCACAAATTATTACAGGCGTTATTTTAGCGGCAGGTCGTATATTTGGTGAAGCGGCGGCGTTAATTTACACAGCGGGTTTAACATCCCCGATTTTAAATTCAGCAGCGGACTTCTCAAGTCCTGCTCATCCCTTAAATCCATTTAGACCAGCTGAAACGTTAGCGGTTCACATTTGGAAGTTAAATTCTGAAGGGATTATCCCAGATGCGAAGTTGATCGCGACAAAATCTGCAGCTGTATTAATTATTATGGTATTACTATTCAATGTTATTTCACGCTTAGTAGCATCTATATTGCACAAACGTTTTACAGGAGCGAAAAGAAAAAGTAAAACGACGAAGAAGGTAAAAGCAGCATAAGCTGTAAAGAGGAACTCCCTACTTATAAGTAGGGGGTTCTTTTTGTATTTTAATATAAAAGGAAAAGGTATAGCGATTGTTGAATTTGTAATTCGTTATATAGATAAAGTGAAATTTTAAACAGTGGGGTTTTACTGCTCACAAATAGTGGGATGAAAAGATGGATTATATGAGTAGGTAGAGAAAAAGCGTTATCTTCATTCGTGAAGATAACGCTTTTTCGTTTAAATATCAGGTGTTTCTGTAGAAGTGTTTATTTTTCTACGAGAGCGTCTTTTTCTCCCGATTTTATCTAATAGTTCATACATAACTGGAACGACTACTAATGTAAGGACAGTTGAGACTGCTAAACCGCCGATGACAACGACTGCCAAACTTTTTGATACCATACTTCCTGCTTGTGATTGACCGAATAGGAGTGGTAGCATAGCGACGATTGTTGTTATAGCTGTCATAATAATTGGGCGTAATCTAGTGGATCCTGCTTCTAGTAAGGCTTCTCTCGTTTCCATGCCGTGTTCCCGATTTTGTTGCACTCTTTCTATTAATACGATAGCGTTTGTAACGACAATCCCGATTAACATTAATGCGCCGATCAAGGAATTTACATCAACTGGTGTTCCTGAAATAATTAATCCTAAAATACCGCCGACAGCAGCTAATGGCAAGGAGAACAAGATTGCAAAAGGAGCACGCGCCTGTCCGAAGGTAATAACCATAATTAAATATACAATCCCGATTGCAATCCCCATAATCTTGAATAAATCTGTGAAGTTCTCTTGCATAGATTCAGTGGCGCCTGCGATATTTACTTTGGCTCCGCTAGGTAAATCTAAGTCGGTTATCGCTTTGTTCACTTCTGCGCTTACCTTACTTAAATCTTCATTTGAAGCTTCTGCTGTAATTTGAATCGTTTCTTTTCCATCTTTATGGAAGACTTCTGTTTGGAGTTGTTTTTCTGAAATAGTTGCAATGTCTTTTAAAGGGATTGGTCCATTAATAGGTGATAGTATGTTTGTGTTTAAAATGTCTTCTTGTTTAGTAATGCTTTCTTTTTTATGTTCTATCATAATAGTAGTTTTTTCATTATTGATTGACACTTCACCAATAGGTGATTTCTTCATAAGGAATGCCACTTGTTGAGCTGCTAATTCTGGTGTTAATCCTAGTTGTTCGGCCTTTGTTTGATCAACATGGATTTGCCATTCTTTCTTAGAGTCCTCTAAATTCGTTTTTACTTTAGAAAGATCATCCATGTTTTTTAGTTTTGTTTCGACGATAGTAGCAGCCTTTTTTAAATTCGTTTCGTTAGTGGCTGTTACGTTGAATTGCAAATTATTGCCGCCACCAGAGCTTGAATAACTCGTTTTTATATAATCAAGTTCAGCGGGTTCAAAAGTTTTATGTTCTTTTTTTAACTCTTTAATATATTGATCAATATCAGAGCCTTTCTTGAAGACTACAAATATACTGGCAAGATTATTTTTCGTCGTTTGTCCCCATTGTGCATCTTCTGCGCTAGATCCCATTCGTAAAATAACATCCATTACATCTGAATTAGAAAGTAGCTTCTTTTCGAAATCAAAGGCTTTTTGTTTTTGTGTTTCAAGAGCGTAATCAGCTGGGAAAGTCATGTTAATAGATAACATTGTGTCGTCTTCAGATTTTATATTCGCTTTCGGTAGTAGTACATAGGCGGCAATCGATCCTGCGAATAATAAAAAAGAAGTAAGTAGAATAATGAATTTATGCGAAAGAGCCCACTTTAATGTAGCGACATATCGTGGTGAAGAACTTGGCTTTTTGTGTTTTATTTTTTTGAGTAGTAAAAAAGCCATAAGTGGAACAACTGTTAGTGCGACGAGTAAGGATGATAGTATAGAATATACAACCGCTAATACCATAGGTAACATTAATTTTCCGATTACTCCTGATACGAGGCCGATAGGTAAAAAAACAGCGACCGTTGTTAAAGTAGAAGAAGTAATTGCGACGGCGACCTCTTTCGTTGCATCGAGAATAATATCTTTAGAGAAAGATTCTTTTTGTAAACGGCGGAAAATATTCTCAATGACAACGATGCTATCATCGACGAGACGTCCAACTGCAACGGCTAAACCACCAAGTGTTAGAGTGTTAAGTGTGATGTTAGATTGGTGTAGTAAAAAGAGTGTTAATAAAATAGATAATGGAATACTGACAACAGCAATGAGTGTCGTTCGGAAGTTACGTAAAAAGATTAAGATAATTAGAGTTGCAGCAATTGCTCCAAGGATTACTTCTTTTCCCATACTAGTAACTGCATTTTCAACTTGCTCATGAGTTGATGCTAAAAGTTTAATAGAAAACTGATCTTTATATTGTTTACTTATATCTTTAATTTTCTTATCGATTTCTTTTCCAATTGCAACTGCATTTTTACTTGGTTCTTTCATGATGATTAATCCAGTGCCTTCTTCACCGTTTATATGTGAGATTGTATCGTAGTGTTGTTTAAGTTCAATTTGAGCAACATCTTGCAATTTAACTTGAGGCGCAACAGTGATGTTTTTAATGTCATCTACATTTTTTATATCCCCGATGACACGAAGGTTATATTCTTCTTTATTAACGGTAACAGCTCCAGCTGGAGTGGAAGTTTCTTTTCCTTGTAAAACCTTTAATATTTGTTCCGTTGTTACGTTTTTATCTTTTAATTGGTTTGGATCTAGTATAATAGATAATTCAGAAGTTGATTTTCCAAAAAACATAACGTTGGCAACGCCATCAATGCTTTCGAGTTGTGGTACGATTTCCTTTTCGATTTGTTTTTCATCTGCTTTTGAAAATCCGTTTTGCTTTTGGATTGCAATTTGAGCGAGTGGAATCATAGAAGTATTTAATTGGCTAACTATCGGTTTAGTTGCATCTTTAGGTAATTTAATTGTATTAATGGCCTTTTCAACTTCACGTGTGGCATCTTTCATATTTGCTTTGGATGTATATGCGATATCGATACGTGATAATCCCTCGTGCGTAGATGAGGTGATGTTGTCGATGTGTTCTAAATTGCGAAATTGTTTTTCAAGGGGATCGGTTACTTCTTTTGTCATTGCTTCAGCGTCGAGTCCTGGAGATAAAGTTGTGACGGTGACTGCGGGATTATCGATGCTAGGTAAAAATTCCATAGGTAATTTAGAGCCGGAATAAACACCGAGTATGGAAATAAGAAAAACCATGATGATAACAGCGGCGCGGTTTTTTAATGAAAACTTCGTTAACCTATCCATAAAGTAATTCCTCCATTGGTTTATTTATAGTTTAGTGCGTCCTTTTTACTATATAACAAAAAATGGATATTTTTCATTAATTAAATGTAAAAAAATTCTAACAATAATCTTAAGTTAATGTTTTTGTTGGGATTTCGTTATTTATTCCGACATTCGTAGGGTGATAAGACTCTCATCTGAAATTGCGGTTGGATTCGTGCTTTCCGTAAAAATTCGATGGGGGAGCGAATCTATTTCCTTTTTTAGTGTGGATGCATATATTAGTTGATAGAGAAGTGAATGGTTATGGGCTTTAATATAGAAGAGAATGAGAGAAGATAGGAAGGGATTATGGAATGTAGTTTGGTCAATTAGAGTGTACTGATATACAAGTTAAATAGTTGTTTTCCCTAGAACGGGGTGATGTGTATCTATATAGAAGAAACTAGGGTGAATATTTTTTTGTGTTTTTTTAAAAAAACACTTGTTATTTAAAAACCATGATGGTATATTAATAAACGTCGCTGATGAGGAAACGCAGAAAACGACAAAAAAGAAATTTTAAAACTTAGTTGACATCGAAAAATGAAGATGTTAATATGATGAAGTCGCTTCTGAGCGGCGGACAAGTTCTTTGAAAACTGAACGAAACAAACAACGTGAAACGTCAATTTTTATTTTAGATGCTAGACAAACTAACTTTATTGGAGAGTTTGATCCTGG
>NZ_JBSSFA010000024.1:0-48478 GCF_054062215.1 Bacillus sp. TE9106W | reverse complement strand
CCGTTCCCATACCGAACACGGAAGTTAAGCTCTCTAGCGCCGATGGTAGTTGGGACCTTGTCCCTGTGAGAGTAGGACGTCGCCAAGCAACTAAAAACACAAGTCAAAAGACTTGTGTTTTTTTTTGTTTTCAAACAGTATGCAAAAAGAAGTAATGGTAATACAAACACGTTGCCCAAGGATGAATCATATTATATAAGAGATTGATGTATATTTTTCTGTAAATTGTTAAGGAATAGAAGTATAAAATATGTCCATTTAAATAGGGAGGGAAAGATATGAAATCACAAAACGAAGTTTGTATTGTTTGTGAGACAGAAAGAAAAGAAGGGATATATGTTTATAATAATTTAATATGTTATGAATGTGAAAAGGACATGGTGAATACGGAAACAGATGATCCGAAGTATATATATTATTTAAAACAGCTTCGGAAATTAGAAGTATCATATTTTTAAATAGGCATATGCCTATTATTTTTTTTGTTCTGTATAATAGATAAAGAATGAAATAATAAGGAAGAGATATAGATGAATCAAAATCGCATACCTTTATATGAAGCATTAATAGAGTTTAAAGAAAGAAGGCCGTTATCCTTTCATGTTCCAGGTCATAAAAATGGTTTAAACTTCCCTCAGGAGGTAGTAGAGGAGTTTAAAGATATATTATCTATCGATGTAACTGAGTTGTCAGGATTAGATGATTTACATAGTCCGTTTGAATGTATAGATGAGGCACAACAATTATTAGCTGATGTATATGGAGTGAACAAAAGTTATTTTTTAATTAATGGTTCAACAGTCGGGAATCTAGCAATGATTTTGTCTTGTTGTGGGGAACATGATATTGTTCTTGTACAAAGAAATTGTCATAAATCGATTATTAATGGTTTAAAATTAGCGGGAGCAAATCCTATTTTTTTAGATCCATGGATTGATGAAGCTTATAACGTACCAGTGGGAATTCATGATGAGATTATTAAGGAAGCAATTGGAAAATACCCAAATGCGAAAGCACTCATTTTAACGCATCCTAATTATTATGGTATGGGGATGGATCTAGAGGCAAGCATTGCTTATGCACATGCACATAAAATCCCTGTGCTAGTAGATGAAGCACATGGAGCTCATTTTTGTTTAGGCGGGGCATTTCCAAGGTCAGCGTTAGCATATGGTGCAGATATTGTAGTTCATTCTGCGCATAAAACATTACCCGCGATGACGATGGGATCCTATTTACATATAAATAGTCGCTTAGTGAAAGAAGAAAAAGTTTCTACTTATTTAAGTATGCTACAATCCAGTAGTCCATCGTATCCAATTATGGCTTCTCTTGATATTGCACGCTTTACAATAGCACGTATAAAAGAAAAGGGACATGATGAAATTGTCGAGTTTTTACAGGAATTTAAAGAAGAATTGAGTACTATTCCACAAATAGCTATTTTACAATATCCATTACAAGACGGGCTAAAGATTACCGCACAGACGCGTTGTCAGTTATCGGGATACGAATTACAGTCTGTATTTGAAAAGGTCGGTATATATACAGAAATGGCAGATCCATATAATGTCTTATTTATTTTGCCTTTGCAAGTAAATAAGAAATATATGAAGGCTATAGAGATGATCCGAGTGGCATTGCAATACTATGAGGTGAAAGACAAGACGGAATCTATTCGTTATACTTATAAAGGAGAAATTTCTCCCCTGCCGTATACATATAAACAACTGGAAGAATACGAAACAAAAGTAGTACCTGTAGAAGAAGCAGTTGGGATGGTAGCAGCGGAAATGGTAATTCCGTATCCACCTGGTATTCCATTGATTATGTATGGAGAAAGAATTACTTCAGAACATAAAGAACAAATTATGTATTTAGAAAAAGCAGGCGCTCGTTTTCAAGGTAGCACGAAATATATGAAAGTGTATGATATAGAAAGTAGGTTTTAGGATGAAGGGATTATTTGTAACAATTGAAGGTCCAGAAGGTTCGGGTAAAACAACATTAATTCAAAGTTTATTGCCATACTTTGAACAAAAGGAACAAAAGGTAATGGCGACGAGAGAACCGGGTGGTATTGCAATTTCTGAGGATATTAGAACGATTTTGCATAAACAAGAATATACGATGATGGAAGCACGTACAGAGGCGCTGTTATATGCTGCTGCACGTAGACAGCATTTAGTAGAAAAAGTTATGCCGGCGCTTAATGAGGATTACCTTGTATTATGTGATCGTTTTATAGATAGCTCTTTAGCGTATCAAGGATATGCAAGAGGATTAGGTATGGATAAAGTATTTGAAATAAATCGTTTCGCAACAGAGGACTGTATGCCTAGTTTAACAATTTACTTAGATATTGAGCCAGAGGTTGGCTTAGCGCGAATTGCAAAAGATGCAGGACGTGAAGTGAATCGGTTAGATATGGAAGATATCTCTTTCCATAAACGTGTGCGTGAAGGGTATTTACAAGTTGTAGAACGCTTCTCGGATCGTATTGTATTAGTAAATGCTGATCAACCAATGGAAAAACTTATAGAAGAAGTTATTCAGGTTATAGAAGATAAATTGTTATAATAGAAGGAAAGAATGAAATAAGTGAGGTATGCATTATGACGAAGACGTGGGAGCAGCTTTCTGCTATACAACCCATCGGTGTAAAAATGTTGATGAATAGCATCGCAAAAGAGCGTATATCCCACGCTTACTTGTTAGAAGGAGGGAAAGGGACAGGAAAGTTTGCGACAGCAATTCAAATGGCAAAGAGTTTCCTCTGTTCTCAGCGGAATGGGGTAGAGCCTTGTCATGTATGTACAAATTGTAAGCGAATTGATTCAGGTAACCACCCGAACTTACATATTGTAAAACCAGACGGATTATCTATTAAGAAGCAGCAAATTCATGATTTACAAGAAGAGTTTTCCAAAACAGGATTAGAAGCAAATAAAAAGGTATATATTATTGAGCACGCAGACCGTATGACAGCAAATGCAGCGAATACACTCTTGAAATTTTTAGAAGAACCAAGTAGTGATACAACAGCTATTTTACTTACTGAACAAAGTCATCAAATTTTAAATACGATTTTATCTCGCTGTCAAGTTGTTACATTTAGACCGTTACCTACGGAATCTTTAATTAGAAGATTACAGGATGAAGGTATTACGGTATCTTTATCGACACTTGCTGCACAACTCACGAATAGTTTTGATGAAGCTTTAACTTTATGTAATGATGAATGGTTTGCACAAGCACGAGCTTTAGTGATAAAATTATGTGAAGCGCTCGAAAAAGATAAAGCCTCTATTTTTTTTGTACAAGAAAAATGGGGAAAACACTTTGGAGAGAAAGAACAATTACAGCAAGGTTTAGATATGTTACTCCTTATTTATAAGGATTTATTATATGTTCAACTTGGAGAAGAAGATCGGCTTGTTTTTCGTGAGCAGAAAGAGATGTTTGAATCTTTCTCCTATGCTCAGAAGCGCATTGTATCAGCTCTCTTTAATATATTAGAGGCAAAAAATAGAATCAACGCTAATGTAAATGCGCAGCTTGTGTTCGAACAGTTAGTGTTGCGGTTGCAGGAGGGATGACCGTTTTGTATGATGTAGTAGGTGTTCGCTTTAAGAAGGCCGGAAAGGTGTATTACTTTGATCCGAATCAGTTCGATATCTCTGAAAATGAGTTTGTAATTGTAGAAACGGTAAGAGGTATTGAATACGGAAAAGTAGTTATTACCAAAAAGCAAGTTGATGAAAACGACGTTGTATTACCGCTAAAAAAGGTTATTCGTATTGCAAATGAAAATGATCGTACCATTGTTGAAGAGAACAAACATGCTGCAAAAGAAGCATATCAAGTTTGTCAGCAAAAGGTAGTAGAACATAATCTTGATATGAAACTTGTAGATGTAGAGTATACGTTCGATCGCAATAAGATTATTTTCTACTTTACTGCGGATGGTCGGATTGATTTCCGCGAACTAGTGAAGGACTTAGCGGCAATTTTTAGGACAAGAATTGAACTAAGACAAATTGGTGTTCGTGATGAAGCGAAGATGCTTGGTGGTATTGGTCCATGTGGTCGTATGCTTTGTTGTTCTACTTTTTTAGGAGATTTTGAACCTGTATCCATTAAGATGGCAAAGGATCAAAATTTATCATTAAATCCTGCAAAAATCTCTGGTTTATGTGGTCGCTTAATGTGTTGCTTAAAATATGAGAACGATGAATATGAGGCAGCAAAGGAACAACTTCCTGATTTAGATCAACGTATACAAACCCCGCATGGTACTGGCCGTGTTATCGGATTAAATATTTTAGAAAGATTAATTCAAGTGGAACTAGTAGACAAGGAACGGATAGTAGAATATACGTTAGATGAGTTAGTGAATAAAGGGGTCGTTTCGAGTCAAACCACAGATTAATGAGGTGGGTGCTTGTGGAGAAAAAAGATATTTTTGCATCGGTTTCTAGTATGGAAGAGCAAATTGGACATTTATACAAACAGTTGGGAGAATTAAAACAACATCTTGCAGAGTTACTGGAAGAAAACCAACATATAAAAATGGAAAATGAAAATTTGCGACACCGTTTTGAAGAAGTGCAGATTAAAGAAAAACAAAAAACTCAAAAACGTAAAGAAGTGAAGCCAAAGACAGATATTGGTGAAGGCTACGATAATTTAGCAAGACTATATCAAGAAGGTTTTCATATTTGTAATCTGCATTATGGAAGTGTACGTAAAGAGGGAGATTGTTTATTCTGCCTGTCATTTTTAAATAAAAAGTGAAATTACCTTTCCAATTATTATTGGAAAGGTAATTTTTTATACATGAGAGTAGAATTAAATATGTTTTTTATTACAAGAAGATGAAATAGGGTAGGTTAAGTGTAAGAAAAGGAGTAACATATGAATTTATATGAAGATGAACGTTTAGATTACTTATTAGCACAAGATATGAAGATCATACAAAGCCCATCAGTATTTAATTTCTCATTAGACGCTGTTTTACTTGCAGACTTTGCTTGGGTACCAATTCAAAAAGGTAATTTACTTGATTTGTGTACAGGTAATGCAGTTGTGCCCCTTCTATTAAGTACAAGAACAAAAGGGAATATTACTGGTGTGGAAATCCAAGAACGCTTATATGATATGGGTATAAGAAGCGTTCAATATAATAAGTTAGAAGAAAGAATTCATTTAATACATGGGGATTTGAAAGATATGCCGGAGAAACTTGGACGTCACCAGTATGATGTTGTCACATGTAATCCGCCTTATTTCCAAACGCCTGCAACTTCTGAAAAGAATATGAATGAGCATTTAGCGATAGCTCGTCATGAAATTATGTGTACATTAGAGGATGTTGTATCTGCAAGCAGTCAGCTAGTAAAACAGGGCGGGAAAGTAGCATTTGTACATCGTCCAGGTCGTTTATTAGATATTGTTACATTAATGCGTAAATACAAAATTGAACCAAAGCGTGTACAATTTGTTTATCCTAAGGCAGGGAAAGAAGCAAATACGTTGTTAATTGAAGGAATTAAAGATGGAAACGCAGATTTAAAAATATTGCCACCTCTTTTTGTATATGAAGAAAATAATGAATATACAAAGGAGATTCGCTCGATTTTATATGGAGAAGAATAAACATTGTTTTTATGTAGTAGAGTGCTCTGATGGAAGTTATTATGCTGGATATACAAATCATATAGAGAAGCGGATTGGGACCCATAATAGCGGAAGAGGAGCTAAGTATACGCGCGCTAGACTTCCTGTTGTGTTAAAATACGTAGAATTTCATGAAGATAAGCGTACAGCTATGCAAGCAGAGTATTATTTTAAGCAATTAAATAGAAAACAAAAAGAAGAATATATGCAAAAAGGAGAACGCTATGTGGCAACAAAAAAGCTTTCAACAAAATGAAAAGGGAGTTTTATATTTAGTACCAACTCCTATTGGAAATTTAGAAGATATGACATTTCGTGCAATCCGAATTTTAAAAGAAGCTGATTTAATTGCTGCTGAAGATACGAGACAAACGAAAAAACTTTGTAATTATTTTGAAATTGAAACGCCTGTTATGAGTTACCACGAGCATAATAAAGAAGTAAGTGGAAAGAAAATATTAGAGAAGTTAGATGAAGGAAAGACTGTGGCACTTGTTAGTGACGCTGGTATGCCGTGTATTTCCGATCCAGGCTATGATATTGTTGTCGGGGCAGTAGCTGAGCAATATCATGTAATCCCGCTTCCTGGGGCAAATGCAGCACTTACAGCATTAATTGCATCAGGCCTTGAAACAAAACAGTTTTATTTCTATGGGTTTTTACAAAGAAATAAAAAGGAAAGAAAAATGGAATTAGAGAAGCTTCGTTACATACAAACTACAATGATGTTTTATGAAGCGCCTCACCGCCTGGATGATACATTAATCTCGATGCAAGAAGTATTGGGAAATAGAGAAATTGTATTATGTCGAGAGTTAACGAAAAAATTCGAGGAATTTATTCGAGGAACAGTTGAAGAAGCAATTGAGTGGACGAAACAAAATGAAGTTCGTGGTGAGTTTTGTATTTTAGTAGCTGGTTCAACGGAAGAACCTGCTCCAGAAGAACAATGGTGGGAATCTATTTCAGTATATAATCATATTGAACATTATATAAATGAAAAAGGTATGAATTCAAAAGAGGCGATAAAAACAGTCGCTAAAGATCGAGATTTGTCGAAACGCGATGTATATCAAATCTATCATGTCGATAAAAAATAAGCTTCTCATAATTGAGAAGCTTATTTTGCTGTTTCGATATAATCTTGAAGTTCGTTTAAGATTTGCTCAGCGCCTTCTTTGCTTAAGATAATTTTACCTTCAGCTAAAGATAGGTTACCATCAGATACTTCACCAGTTACTTGGCAAGTCATGTTTGGTTTATATTTTTTTAAGATGATTTTCTCGTCATCAACATAGATTTCAAGTGCATCCTTTTCTGCAATACCTAAAGTACGGCGTAATTCGATTGGAATTACCACACGACCTAATTCATCAACTTTACGAACGATACCAGTAGATTTCATAATTCTTTTCCTCCTAAAGAAATAGTTTATAAGTTTCGAGTCTATTTTTAGATTCGTCATTTTTCGACAAAATACCCTATGGACATATGATACCAATCATTTACATTTCCGTCAATTCTTTAATTCTATATTTTTTAAAAAGATTTATAGATTTCTTACTTCTTATATATAATAGAATGGGATTAATTTCTACTATTATTTCACTTTATTTTCAGAAAAATTTTTAAATTGCAAGTGGAGATTGTATATTTTCTTGAAATATGAGTAATAGATGGTAAATATACTAATCATTAACTCATTTTTATCACGCATTAACAAGCAATAAGATTTTAAATTTAAAGTGCGGCCGGAGCAAAGCAGTTAAGTGGGAGTCGGGTTAATAGTCCGCGGGAGGGAACAAAACCCCGACAGATTAAAGTTTCACTTTATATATAAGTTTTTGATATACTATTTATAAATACATATGAGGTTATCCGGGAGGTCCAAAACAATGACAGAGGAAAACAAATCCTTTTATATTACTACCCCAATTTATTATCCAAGTGGAAAATTACACATTGGACATGCTTATACAACAGTAGCAGGAGATGCAATGGCACGATATAAGCGTATGCAAGGATATAATGTTCATTATTTAACAGGAACTGATGAGCATGGACAGAAGATCCAAAAGAAAGCAGAAGAATTAAACGTTACACCACAAGCATATGTGGATAACATTGTTGCAGGAATTAAAGAACTTTGGGAGAAAATGGATATCTCTTATGATGATTTTATTCGTACAACGGAAGATCGTCATAAAGATGTTGTTGAAAAAATCTTTAAGCAACTAGTAGATCAAGGTGATATTTATCTTGATGAATATGAAGGTTGGTATTCTGTACAAGATGAGACATTCTATACGGAGCATCAATTAGTAGATCCAATTATGGAAGGTGACAAAGTAGTTGGAGGAAAAAGTCCAGATAGTGGTCATGATGTAGAACTTGTTCGTGAAGAATCGTATTTCTTTAGAATGGGTAAATATGTCGACAGACTATTAAAATTCTATGAAGATAATCCACATTTCATTCAGCCAGAGTCTCGTAAGAATGAAATGATTAATAACTTCATTAAACCAGGATTAGAAGATTTAGCAGTTTCTCGTACTTCATTTGACTGGGGAGTTCGTGTTCCAGGTAATCCGAAACACGTTATTTATGTATGGGTTGACGCACTATCTAACTACATTACAGCATTAGGTTATGGAACAGAAAATGAAGAGATGTATAAGAAGTTCTGGCCGGCAGATGTGCATTTAGTTGGAAAAGAAATCGTTCGTTTCCATACAATTTATTGGCCAATCATTTTAATGGCATTAGATTTACCTCTTCCGAAAAAAGTCTTTGCTCACGGTTGGATTTTAATGAAGGATGGAAAGATGAGTAAGTCGAAAGGAAATGTAGTAGATCCAGTTACATTAATCGATCGTTACGGATTAGATGCATTACGTTATTACTTACTTCGTGAAGTTCCATTCGGATCTGATGGCGTATTCACGCCAGAAGGATTTGTGGAGCGTATTAATTTCGATTTAGCAAATGATTTAGGTAACTTATTAAATCGTACAGTAGCTATGATTGATAAGTACTTTAACGGAGAAATCCCTGCATTTAAAGCAAATGTAACAGAATTTGATGAAACGTTAGTAACATTTGCGAAAGATACATTGAAAAAAGTTGAAGAAGCAATGGAGAATATGGAATTCTCTGTAGCTCTAAGCTCAATTTGGCAATTGGTTAGCCGTACGAATAAATATATTGATGAAACACAACCATGGGTATTAGCGAAAGATGAGAATGATCGTGAAAAGTTGGCGTCTGTAATGGCTCATTTAGCAGAAGTACTTCGTCAAACGGGTATTATGCTTATGCCATTCTTAACAGTAGCACCAAGCAAAATGTTTGCTCAGCTTGGCCTTACTGATGAAGCACATACATCTTGGGAAAGCCTATCTACAATTGGCTGTATTCCAGCTGGAACAAAAGTAGAAAAAGGACAACCAATTTTCCCTCGTTTAGAAATGGACGTGGAAGTGGCGTACATTAAAGAACAAATGAAAAGCTCTGCTCCTAAAGTAGAAGAGAAAAAAGAAGAAGAACCGAAAGCGGAAGAAATTACAATTGATGATTTCTTTAAAGTAGAATTGCGCGTAGCTGAAGTACTATCCGCTGAACCAGTGAAAAAGGCAGATAAGTTGTTAAAAATTCAACTAGACTTAGGCACAGAAAAGCGTCAAGTTGTCTCTGGAATTGCAAAATTCTATTCGCCAGAAGACCTAAAAGGTAAAAAGGTTATTTGTGTAACAAACTTAAAACCTGTAAAATTACGCGGTGAATTATCGCAAGGTATGATTTTAGCGGGTGAAGAGAATGGCGTATTGTCATTAGCATCTATTGACCAAAACCTACCAAATGGTACAAAAATCAAGTAATTAAGACAAGAAAAGAGATGTTTCACGTGTAACATGTGTGAAGCGTCTTTTTTCTTTTTACACTCTCATTTTTGCATTAAGATTGTAGTATTGTTATCGTTAAGTTATAAAAGAGCTTATTTGCGTAGAATAAATTTGATTTCAATATAAAAGGAGTTATGTATTATGTTGTTTGATACACATTCACATTTGAATGCAGAGCAATTTGAAGAAGACTTGCAAGAAGTTATTGCCCGAATGAAAGAAGCGGGAGTTACTTATACAGTTGTTGTTGGTTTTGATGAAGTAACGATAAAAAAGGCGATTGAATTAGCTGAAACCTATGATTTTATTTACGCTGCAGTTGGATGGCATCCAGTTGATGCAATCGACATGACAGAAGAGCATTTAGTTTGGTTAGAAGAACTTGCTTCTCATCCTAAAGTCGTTGCACTTGGAGAAATGGGCTTAGATTATCACTGGGATAAGTCGCCAAAAGAAATACAGAAAGAAGTATTCCGTAAACAAATTGCGTTAGCGAAAAAGGTAAAGTTGCCGATTATTATACATAACCGCGATGCAACGCAAGATATTGTTGATATTCTAGAAGAAGAGAATGCAGCTGAAGTAGGAGGCATTATGCATTGCTTTAGCGGCAGTGTAGAAGTAGCAGAGCGATGTGTTGATATGAACTTTTTAATTTCATTAGGTGGACCAGTTACATTTAAAAACGCTAAGAAGCCGAAAGAAGTTGCTACGGAGATTCCATTAGAGAAATTGTTAATAGAGACTGATTGTCCGTATTTAACACCACATCCATTTCGAGGAAAACGAAATGAACCGAGTTATGTAAAACTCGTAGCAGAAGAAATTGCGAACTTAAAAGGAATTTCTTATGAAGAAGTAGCGGAAATAACAACAAAAAATGCAAAAGCTTTATTTGGTGTTGAATAAAAGAGTGGGAGGACCCATTCTTTTTTTATTTTTGTAAAAAAATAGCAGGAGTGACAGAAAAGATAAGAGTGAATGAGTAGGTGTTACAATAAGGAGAGAGAACAAAGTTTTGGACATTCTATTTTTTAAAATGTAAGAATGGGGAAAATAATAATGGAAAAGTCGTCATTTTTTTGTTTTACTAAGTAGAGACGAAACGAGTGTGGAGGCAAGCATGAAAATTAAAGAGATTATCGTTGTAGAAGGTAAAGATGATACAGTTGCGATTAAGCGTGCTGTTGATGCGGATACAATTGAAACGAACGGTTCAGCAATCGGTGATCATGTTATTGAACAAGTTAAATTAGCGCTACAAAAACGAGGCGTTATTATTTTCACAGATCCGGATTATCCTGGAGAGCGTATTCGAAAAATTATTTCTGATAAGGTGCCTGGATGTAAACATGCTTTTTTACCGAAGGAAGAAGCACTTGCTAAGAGGAAAAAAGGTGTCGGGATTGAACATGCTTCTAATGAATCAATTCGCCGTGCTTTAGAGAATATACATGAAGAAATGGAAGCTTACACAAGTGAAATCAGTTGGAGCGATCTAGTCGATGCAGGTTTAGTGGGCGGAGAAATGGCAAAGAGTCGCAGAGAAAGAATGGGTAAGCTATTAAAGATTGGTTATACAAACGCAAAACAGTTACATAAACGTTTACAAATGTTTCAAGTCTCAAAAGAATCATTTGCAGAAGCTTATAAGCAAGTCATACAGGAGGAAAGAAAATGAAGGATATCGCAACGCCAAATCGTACGAAAGACATTGTTGAAAAGTATGGATTTTCATTCAAAAAAAGTTTAGGACAAAATTTTTTAATTGATACGAATGTATTAAATCGTATCGTTGATCACGCTGAAATTGGTTCAGAAAGTGGTGCAATTGAAATTGGACCAGGTATCGGTGCATTAACAGAACAATTAGCGAAGCGTGCCAAAAAAGTAGTGGCTTTTGAAATTGATCAAAGGCTATTACCAATTTTAGATGAGACGTTAGCTCCATATGGAAACGTTACAGTTATCAATAAAGATGTGCTAAAGGCAGATGTACATGAGGTGTTTAGTGAGCAATTTGAAGAAGGACAAGATGTAATGGTAGTAGCTAACTTACCATACTATATTACAACGCCAATTTTATTTAAATTGCTGGAAGAGAAATTACCGGTTCGTGGATTTGTTGTTATGATGCAAAAAGAAGTTGGGGATCGTTTAGAGGCTAAGCCTGGAACGAAAGAGTACGGTTCTTTATCCATTGCTATTCAGTATTATACAGAGGTAGAAACAGTTATGACTGTACCGCGTACAGTGTTTGTACCACAACCAAATGTTGATTCTGCAATTATCCGCCTTCTAAAGCGTCCGAAACCAGTAGTAGAAGTAACTGATGAGACATTTTTCTTTGAAGTAGTACGAGCAAGTTTTGCGCAACGTCGTAAAACTTTAATGAATAATTTATCAAATAATTTAAATGGTTTCCCGAAAGATAAAGAGCTGTTGGATCGAATTTTAACAGAAGTAGGAATTGATCCAAAACGAAGAGGCGAAACGCTATCTATCGAAGAGTTTGCGACATTAAGTAATGCATTAGTTCTTCATAAGTTATCATAAGAATACAAAAGGGACAGTTCAATTTGAACTGTCCCTTTTGTCACCTTTCTCCTCCTAAATTCATACTTTAAAACAGGTAAGATGGCCTAACGAGTTTGGAGGTAGGAGAATGGCTTTACATGTTGGAGAATTAGTGGAACGATATTCTCATAATAGGGATATCCTTTTTCGTATTATAGAAATAAAAGGCGAGATAGCTATATTATTTGGAGAGGAAATTAGATTAGTGGCAGATGCGCCACTTGAAGATTTAATTAGTATAGATCAACGAGAACATAAAAAGAGAGCAAAGCGTGAGAAAGAAACAATGGAGCGTACGTATCGTTTGTTTCAACAAGATTACGTATTAATGAAACAAAGGCATGAACACACTTCAACTGGTGGATATACAAGTGAAGTGAATTATTTTCAAATGCCAGGACGTGTATTGCACATAGATGGAGACCCGTTATATTTGCGCAAGTGCCTAGATTTATATAATAAAATTGGTGTTCCTGTACAAGGTATTCATTGTAAAGAAACGGAGATGCATGAAAAGGTAGTAGATTTAATAGACCATTTTCGGCCGGACATTTTAGTTATTACAGGGCACGATGCGTATACAAAATCAAAAGGAGTAAAGGGAGATTTAGCAGCATATAGGCATTCAAGGCATTTTGTACAGGCTGTCCGAGAAGTGCGAAAAAAATATCCATCATTGGATCAACTCGTTATTTTTGCTGGGGCATGTCAATCACACTTTGAAGCATTAATTCGAGCAGGCGCTAATTTTGCTAGTTCCCCATCTAGAATTAATATTCACGCACTAGACCCTGTATATGTGGTTGGTAAAATTAGTTTTACGTCATTTATGGAGCGAGTCAATGTATGGGATGTTGTACGTAATACGATTACTGGTGAAAAGGGACTTGGCGGGATTGAGACGAGGGGGATTTTACGAACTGGATTACCTTTTCAACATTATGAAGAATAAGCAAGGTACATATGTATCTTGCTTTTTTATTTGGAGAGGATTTAAATCAGTTTGGATAAAAAGAGACAAGAACGCACAGACTACATAATGATACTTTTACAATATAGTATTTCTTCTATCTATTCGAACGCATGATGCTTTTATAAAGATATTGTCTGTGAGTTGCGGTTAATAATTGGGATAGATATATCGTGTTTTAAGTGTTCAATCTAAATTACAGCGAGGTGTAACGAAGTATATGTCAAAACGTTTAGATGAAATTAAAAGCGAATTAGATCACCATCTTGGACAGAGACTGATGTTAAAGGCAAACAGTGGGAGAAGAAAAACTGTAGAACAATCAGGTGTACTCGCAGAAACGTACCGTTCTGTTTTTGTTGTACAACTGGATCAACAAGAAGATGCGTTGCAACGTGTGTCGTATAGCTATGCGGATGTTTTAACAGAGACAGTAGAGTTAACATTTTATGGTGAACCTCATAATGAAGTGATTTTATAATTCATGTATCGTTACATATATTCCCACAAATGAAAAGCTATATTATTTTGCATACTAATTATACCGTAGCAAAATAAGGGGGGACTCTGCATTGAGTAGACGAAGAGGTGTCATGTCAAATCAATTTAAAGAAGAGCTTGCAAAAGAGCTAGGCTTTTATGATGTTGTTCAGAAAGAAGGATGGGGCGGAATTCGTGCGAAAGATGCTGGTAACATGGTGAAACGTGCTATAGAAATTGCAGAACAGCAATTAATGAAACAAAACCAGTAGTTGTAAGATACTTTCTATGCTACGGTAGCCGAGGAATGATTCCTCGGCTTTTTGTACTATAAAAGGTGCCATCATTTTACATAAGTAGTTTCATTCTGAATGCTTTTCGTTATAATTAGGGAAGTGTCATCGTCTTACTATAAATTTATGGTAAAATAAACGATAAAAGATTGAGTACATAGAGTGGGTGAATAGATTGAAGCTACTAGTGAAAGCACCAGCAAAGATTAATCTGTCGTTAGATGTACTGGGAAAAAGACAAGACGGATATCATGAAGTGAAAATGATTATGACAACAATCGATTTAGCGGATCGTTTAGAACTAATGGAATTAGCAGAAGACCGTATTGAAATTTTATCCCATAATCGGTATGTCCCAGACGACCAAAGAAATCTGGCTTATCAAGCAGCGAAATTATTAAAAGAGAAGTTTAATGTGAAAAAAGGTGTATCTATTACTATTGAAAAAACGATTCCAGTAGCAGCTGGATTAGCGGGTGGAAGTAGTGATGCAGCAGCGACATTACGTGGTCTTAATAAATTATGGAATTTAGGCCTTACAATTGATCAATTAGCAGAGCTTGGCGCAGAAATTGGATCAGATGTATCGTTTTGTGTATATGGTGGGACAGCAATTGCCACTGGAAGAGGAGAGCAGATTGAGCACATAAAAACTCCACCTTCTTGTTGGGTTATTTTAGCAAAGCCTCATATTGGTGTATCTACTGCTGATGTATATGGAAATTTAAAGTTAAATCGAGTTACACATCCAAATGTAGATAAAATGGTGGATGTCATAAACGCTGGAGACTACAAAGGGATTTGCGATACTGTTGGTAACGTTTTAGAAGATGTAACGTTTGCTATGCATCCTGAAGTTGCACGTATTAAAGCACAAATGAAGCGATTTGGAGCAGATGCTGTATTAATGAGTGGAAGTGGTCCGACTGTATTCGGCCTAGTGCACCATGATTCGCGAATGCATCGTATATATAACGGATTAAAAGGATTTTGTGAACAAGTATACGCAGTACGTTTATTAGGAGAGCGAGAAACGCTTGAATAAAGACGTATAATACGTTATGATTTGTTTAGAATATTCGTGATTTGAGGTGAGAGTATGAAAATTAGACGAAGTACAAGATTAGTCGATATGACTTATTACTTGTTACAAAACCCTCGTCAGCTAGTTTCTCTCACTTTTTTTGCTGAAAGGTATCAATCAGCTAAGTCTTCTATTAGTGAAGATTTAGTTATTATTAAGCAAACGTTTGAACAACAAGGGGTCGGCACATTGCAAACGATACCAGGAGCAGCAGGAGGAGTGAAATATATACCATATATAAGTGAAGAAGAGGCAGATCTAATTATTGGTGAGCTGTGTAGCTTATTCGAAAATCCAGATCGTATTTTGCCTGGTGGTTACTTATATATGACAGATCTTTTAAGTAATCCTCGTCATATTAATGGCGCAGGTCGTTTGTTTGCTTCTGTTTTTGCTAGGCAACCAATTGATGCAGTTATGACGGTGGCAACGAAGGGGATTCCACTTGCATATGCAGTGGCGAACTACTTAGATGTACCGGTAGTGATTGCAAGAAAAGATAATAAGGTAACAGAAGGACCAACTGTTAGTATTAACTATGTATCAGGTTCTTCTAAGCGCATTCAAACAATGACGTTAGCAAAGCGTAGCCTTCCAGAAGGATCCAATGTTTTAATTATTGATGACTTCATGAAAGCTGGCGGGACAATTCAAGGTATGATGAGTATGTTAGAAGAGTTTAAAGCTAATGTTGTTGGTATTGGTGTATTAGTAGAGTCCACAGATATTGAAGAAAGACTAATTAATAACTTTGTATCATTAATTCGTCTATCAGAAGTTGATGTGAAAGAAAAAGCGATTCAAGTGGAAAAGGGAAATTATTCACTGGCACCATTTGATGAAGGGATTGTTGAGGCTGAGTAAAAAGATAAAGCAAATAGCTTTATCTTTTTTTATTCTATTTATAAATTATAAAATGGATGGACAAACTGCTTTTCGTGCACTATTTTTAAAGAGTAAAAATAAATAATAAAAGGGTGAAAAGTATGAAAGTTGTTCAAACAAACAATGCACCACAAGCAATTGGACCATATTCACAAGGGATTATTGTAAATAATATGTTTTACAGTTCAGGACAAATTCCGTTAACTGCGAGTGGAGAGCTTGTAGCAGGAGACGTAACAGTACAAACAGAGCAAGTATTTCAAAATTTACAAGCAGTATTAGAAGAAGCAGGTGCTTCATTTGATACAGTAGTAAAAACAACAGTATTCTTAAAAGACATGGATGATTTTAATGCTGTTAATGAAGTATATGGATCTTATTTCTCTGCTCATAAGCCAGCTCGTTCTTGCGTACAAGTAGCAAAATTACCGAAAGATGTTTCAGTTGAAATTGAAGTAATTGCCCTAGTTAAGTAATTCTTTGTAAGCGATAACCTCCACTAATCTCTATATTCAATTACATTAAAAATTTTTATCTTAAAAATTTTTAAAAAATTAAAGGGAAAATAGAAATTTTGTGGAATTTATACAAATATATCGCTTATTTAGAAAAGGGTGGTGAACACAAGATGGAAGTGACTGACGTAAGATTACGCCGCGTAAACACAGAAGGCCGCATGAGAGCAATTGCCTCTATTACTCTAGACCATGAATTTGTTGTTCATGATATTCGTGTAATTGATGGTAATAATGGATTATTTGTAGCAATGCCAAGTAAACGTACTCCAGATGGAGAATTCCGTGACATTGCACATCCAATTAATTCTGGTACACGCTCTAAAATTCAAGATGCGGTTTTAACAGAGTATCATCGTTTAGGCGAGTTAGAAGAGGTTGAGTTTGAAGAAGCGGGCGCTTCGTAAAATTCGAATGAAAAGGGCTTTTTAAAGGAAGCCCTATAATTTTGCAACAAACTCCTGTAAGCATTTACAGGGGTTTGTTTTTTTTTTGTAGTTATATACGTTTCCTGTTCTTAAGATTCTGAATTCAACGAAATGAAGAGATAAACTTCTAATTTTTTCAAAATCATTTTAAATAGTATAGCTTATTTCTTAAAAAAGATACTAAAGAGTAAAACATCTTATAAGAATTATGGTAAAATTTAATAGTTAAAATGTGTTTCTTGAAATATATGATGATTTAGGATAATATCGTTAATGGATAAATAGGTTGCGATGGAGGGTCTATATGTCAAACAGATTTGCAGTGATTCTAGCTGCAGGTAAAGGCACACGTATGAAGTCTAAGCTATACAAAGTGCTTCATCCTGTATGTGGAAAACCTATGGTACAACATGTTGTCGATCAAGTATCTCAATTAGGGTTGCAGAAACTTGTAACAGTCGTAGGACATGGTGCTGAAATGGTACAAGAACAGCTAGGAAACGTAAGTGAGTTTGCATTACAAGCAGAACAACTTGGTACAGCGCATGCTGTAGATCAAGCTGCAGGTGTACTTGCAAATGAAGAAGGAACAACTTTAGTTATTTGTGGTGATACGCCGCTAATAACTGCTGAAACGATGGAAGCATTACTTCAGCAACATAAAGAAGCAGGGGCAATGGCAACGGTGTTAACAGCTTACATAGAAGAACCTGCTGGATATGGTCGTATCGTTCGTAATGAGAATGGTCATGTTGAAAAGATTGTTGAGCATAAGGATGCAAATGAGAAAGAATTAGCTATTAAAGAAATCAATACAGGTACGTATTGTTTTGATAATAAAGCTTTATTCGCTTCACTTTCTAAGGTTTCAAATGATAACGTACAAGGTGAATATTACCTGCCAGATGTTATTGAGATTTTAAAAAATGAAGGTCATATTGTATCAGCTTATCAAACAGAGCACTTCGATGAAACGTTAGGTGTTAACGACAGAGTCGCTCTATCGCAAGCGGAAATTATTATGAAAAACCGTATCAACCGAAAGAACATGGTAAATGGTGTTACAATTATTGATCCAAGTAACACGTATATTTCTGCTGATGCAATTATCGGTAGTGATACAGTTCTTCATCCAGGAACAATTATTGAGGGGAACACTGTAATTGGTTCTGATTGTGAAATTGGACCGCATACAGTAATTCGCGATAGTGAAATTGGAGATCGTACGACAATTCGTCAATCTACTGTACATGATAGTAAGCTTGGTACAGAAGTATCGGTTGGTCCATTTGCACATATTCGCCCAGATTCAGTTATTGGAGATGAAGTACGCGTTGGAAACTTCGTGGAAATCAAAAAAACTGTTTTTGGTAATAGAAGTAAAGCTTCACACTTAAGTTATATCGGGGATGCGCAAGTTGGAGAAGACGTGAATCTTGGTTGTGGTTCAATTACGGTGAACTATGACGGTAAGAATAAATTCAAAACTGTGATTGGTAACGGGGTATTTATTGGATGTAATTCAAACCTTGTTGCTCCTGTAACAGTTGAAGATGGTGCTTATGTGGCAGCAGGCTCTACAATTACAGAGAATGTTCCATCAAAAGCATTATCTGTAGCACGTGCACGTCAAGTTAACAAAGAAGACTATGTTGATCAATTGCTGAATAAGAAAAAATCATAATGTGGAGGGTTAATCTAGATGTCGACTCAATATCTAAATTCTAATTTGAAAGTATTCTCTTTAAACTCTAATAAGGAACTTGCTGAGCAAATTGCAAAGCACATTGGAGTAGGACTAGGAAAATGTTCTGTTGATCGTTTTAGTGATGGAGAAGTTCAAATTAACATTGAAGAAAGTATCCGTGGTTGCGATGTATTCATTATTCAATCTACAAGCTTCCCAGTAAACGAACATATCATGGAATTACTTATTATGATCGATGCATTAAAACGTGCATCTGCAAAAACAATTAATATTGTTATTCCTTACTATGGTTATGCGCGTCAAGACCGTAAAGCGCGTTCTCGTGAACCAATTACATCGAAACTTGTAGCAAACTTGCTTGAAACAGCAGGTGCAACTCGTGTAATCACTCTAGATTTACATGCTCCACAAATTCAAGGGTTCTTTGATATCCCGATCGACCACCTAATGGGTGTACCGATTCTTTCAGATTACTTTGAAACAAAAGGTCTTAAAGATATCGTAATCGTGTCACCTGACCACGGTGGAGTAACTCGTGCTAGAAAAATGGCAGATCGCCTAAAAGCACCAATCGCTATTATTGATAAGCGTCGTCCTCGTCCGAACGTATCTGAGGTAATGAACATTATCGGTAATATTGAAGGTAAAACAGCAATTTTAATTGATGACATCATTGATACAGCTGGTACAATTACATTAGCAGCAAACGCTCTTGTTGAGAACGGTGCTTCTGAAGTATATGCTTGCTGTACACACCCAGTATTATCTGGTCCAGCAATTGAGCGTATCCAAAACTCAAATATTAAAGAGTTAGTTGTAACGAACTCTATCGTATTACCAGAAGAGAAGAAAATCGACAAAGTACATGAACTTTCAGTTGCTCCACTAATCGGAGAAGCAATCATTCGTGTATACGAAGAAGAATCTGTAAGTGTATTATTCAATTAATTGGATAGAATGAGACGTAACCAAGATTGGTTACGTCTTTTCGTATCGAAAAAAGAAAGTAGTGGTACAAGAATGAAATTGATAGTAGGACTTGGGAACCCAGGTAGAGAATATGAATTAACAAGGCATAATATTGGATTTATGGCGATTGATGAACTTGCAAAGCGTTGGAATATTTCTTTGAACGAACAAAAGTTTAAAGGCTTATTTGGTGCAGGATTTGTTAATGGAGAAAAAGTAATCTTATTAAAGCCACTTACATATATGAATTTATCTGGGGAAAGTATTCGTCCGCTAATGGATTACTATAAAATTGATGTAGAGGACTTCGTTGTTCTGTACGATGATTTAGATATCCCTGTAGGTAAATTACGCCTTCGTATGAAAGGTAGTGCTGGTGGACATAATGGTGTGAAATCAACAATTTCACATTTAGGAACACAAGAGTTTCAACGTATCCGCATGGGAATTGATCGTCCGAAAAATGGAATGAAGGTAGTAGATTATGTATTAGGACGTTTTACATCGGAAGAAATTCCTGATGTAAATCATTCTATTGAAAAAGCAGCAGATGCATGTGAAGAATGGTTAAATAAACCTTTTCTTCAAATCATGAATACTTTCAATAGTTAAGGGTATGATTAGGAATATTTTATTCTGTTTTTACCCATACTAGCAGTAATTGTATTTTTAGGAGGCTAGTATGGAAGGGTATTATTATTGCAGACATTGCGGGAGTAATGTAGGCTCCGTTACCGCAGAAAAAGTATATAGCGACGTTTTATTTCAACTAACAGAGCAAGAAGTAGTAGAGATGATTCATTTTCATGAGAATGGAAATATATATATAAAAACGATTTGTGAATTATGTCAAGAAACGCTCGCATCTTATCCTGAGTATTATGAATATGAAAAATTTCTGCAATAAAATGTTGTCGCTTTGGCGTGTCCAAAGCATTTTTCTGTTTTCTTTTTCCAAAATATTTGCATAAAATATAGTGGCTTGCTCTTTATGTTGAGAGGGGTTTTGAAAATGATAGGTTTATTAGAGCAGTTTTATAAAAATGAAGAGATCCAATCGGTCATTAATGGACTAGAAGATGGTTTGAAAGAGCAACTTGTATCAGGTATGGCAACATCTTCTCGTTCGTTATTAATGGCGGCCTTATATAAAAAAACAAAAAAATCACAACTTATTGTGACGCATAATTTATATCAAGCACAAAAAGTACATGAAGATTTAGTGGCGTTACTTGGTGAAAAAGATGTATGGCTATATCCAGTAAATGAATTGATAGCATCAGAACTTGGTGTTGCAAGCCCAGAATTGAAGGCACAACGTATTGAAGTGTTAAATCGCTTAGCTGCAGGAGAGCACGGGATTATTGTAGCACCAGTTGCAGGACTACGCAGATTTTTACCAATGAAAGAGTTGTGGAAGCAAAGGCAAATCGAAATCAGTCTAGGGCAAGAGATTGATTTAGATACATTCTTGCATACTTTACATCATATTGGCTATGAACGTAAGTCTATGGTAGAAGCTCCTGGAGAATTTAGTTTGCGCGGGGGAATATTAGATATTTATCCACTAACTGAGGAGCTACCATTTCGTATTGAATTTTTCGATACAGAAGTTGATTCTATTCGGTTATTTGATGTGGATGAACAGCGCTCTCAAGATAAAAAAGAAAGTGTTAGATTCGGTCCAGCAACAGAGTTTCTATTTTCACAGGAAGAATTGAAATCGGGAATAAAGCATCTTGAAGAAGGTCTGACTAAGACGATGCAAAAACTTTCCGATGATAAGTTGAAGACTACAGTGCTTGAGACGGTAAGTCATGAAATTGAGATGTTAAAAAACGGGCAAAGTATAGAACAGATGTTTAAATATTTATCTATTTTCTATAACGAACCTGCTAGTCTGATAGATTATTTACCAGAAGATGGTGTTGTGATTTTAGATGAAATTTCACGTATTCAAGAAACAGCATCTCATCTTGAATCAGAAGAGGCGGAATGGTATATATCCCTTCTTGGTGAGGGAACAATTATTCAAGATTTATCTTTCTCTCATTCGTTTGAAGAATTTCTTCATCATAAAAAAAGAAGTTTTGTATATTTAACGTTATTCTTACGTCATATAGCGCATACACATCCGCAAAACATTGTGAATGTGACATGTAAAACAATGCAAGATTTCCATGGGCAGATGCAGTTGTTGAAAACTGAAATTGATAGATGGAACGAGGGGCATTTTACGACCGTTGTGCTAGGTACAGATGATGAGCGTGTGAAAAAACTACAACATATTTTAAGTGATTATGATATTGATGCAGATATTGTAGAGGGCACAGATATATTATTGCCTGGAAGGTTACAAATTGCTGTAGGTGATTTACATGCAGGGTTTGAAATGCCGATGCAAAAGCTTGTTGTCATTACTGAAAAAGAGCTTTTTCATAAGAAAGTTAAAAAATCACAACGTAAGCAAAAGTTATCGAATGCTGAACGCATTAAAAGTTATTCGGAATTAAAAGTTGGGGATTATGTAGTTCATGTAAATCATGGTATAGGTAAATTCTTAGGTATTGAGACATTAGAGATTAACGGTGTTCATAAAGATTATTTGAATATTAAATATCAAGGTAATGATAAGTTATACGTTCCAATTGAACAAATTGACCAAGTGCAAAAATATGTAGGATCTGAGGGTAAGGATCCGAAAGTTTATAAATTGGGCGGAAACGATTGGAAAAAGGTCAAAACAAAAGTTGAAAAATCTGTACAAGACATTGCGGATGACCTCATTAAACTCTATGCTGAGCGCGAAGCTTCAAAGGGTTATGCATATACACCAGATACGGCAGAACAACAAGAATTTGAGTCTTCTTTCCCGTATCAAGAGACAGAGGATCAATTACGTTCTATTGAAGAGATTAAAAAGGATATGGAACGCGGACGTCCGATGGATAGGCTTCTTTGTGGTGATGTAGGATATGGAAAGACGGAAGTAGCTATTCGTGCGGCGTTTAAAGCAATTATGGATGAAAAACAAGTTGCAATTTTAGTGCCGACAACGATCCTTGCACAACAACACTATGAAACAATTCGAGAGCGTTTTCAAGATTATCCAATCAATATAGGATTATTAAGTAGATTCCGTACGAGAAAGCAGCAAAATGAAACAATTAAAGGTTTAAAAGATGGCACGGTAGATATTGTAATCGGAACGCATCGTATTTTATCTAAAGATGTTACTTATAAAGATTTAGGTCTTCTTATTATTGATGAAGAACAAAGATTTGGCGTAACACATAAAGAAAAAATTAAACAATTAAAAGCAAATGTTGACGTATTAACATTAACGGCAACCCCGATTCCGCGTACGCTTCATATGTCTATGCTTGGTGTGCGTGATTTATCTGTTATTGAGACGCCGCCGGAAAATCGTTTCCCAGTTCAAACATATGTAGTTGAGTATAATCCAGCGTTAATGCGAGAGGCGATAGAACGCGAGCTTGCAAGAGGTGGGCAAGTTTACTTCCTATATAATCGTGTGGAGGATATCGAACGAAAAGCAGATGAAATTTCGATGTTAGTTCCAGATGCACGTGTCACTTATGCACATGGGAAAATGAACGAAAGTGAATTAGAGTCTGTTATGCTATCGTTTTTAGAAGGGCAGCATGATGTTCTTGTAAGTACAACGATTATTGAGACAGGTGTAGATATTCCGAATGTAAATACATTAATTGTATTTGATGCAGATCGTATGGGATTATCGCAGTTGTATCAGCTTCGTGGGCGTGTTGGACGTTCTAATCGTGTTGCATATGCTTACTTTGCATACAAACGAGATAAAGTGTTATCAGAAGTTGCAGAGAAGCGTCTGCAAGCCATTAAGGAGTTCACAGAGCTTGGGTCTGGTTTCAAAATTGCGATGCGAGATTTATCAATTCGTGGTGCAGGTAACTTGTTAGGAGCTGAACAACATGGATTTATTGATTCTGTCGGATTTGATTTATATTCTCAAATGTTAAAAGACGCAATTGAACAGCGTAGAGGAACAGACGGAGTTGAAAATACAGTTAATGTTGAAATTGATTTAGAAGTAGATGCATATTTACCAGATGCTTATATTTCGGATAGTAAACAAAAAATTATGATGTATAAACAATTTAGAGGTGTTTCTGCGATTGAAGATATTGAAGAGTTGCAGGAAGAGATGATAGATAGATTTGGTGATTACCCGCAAGAAGTTGGTTACTTATTACAAATTGCAAATATTAAAGTATTGGCAATGAAAGAACAAATTGAATTAATCAAGCAAAATAAATTTGAAGTAACAATTCTGTTCTCAGAACAAGCGAGTCAAAATATTGATGGTGGAAAATTATTCATGCTCGGAAATAGTTTTGGACGTATGATCGGTTTAGGAATGGAAGGATCACAATTGAAAATCGTCATGAAAACAAATGGCTTAGAGACATCGAAGTGGTTAACAATTGCTGAAAATTTATTAAAAGGCTTGCCAGATGTAAAAAAAGAAGTCATAAATGCCTAATATAAGATAAAAAAATACAATTCGGCGTGCATAGAAGAACTAATGTGTAAAATACTATGTCTAACAGTTGGTGATTTTTACATGAACAGGTAAATTCACCACTTTCATCATCAGTAGAAAGTGAGGCAGCATTAGAATGAAAGCAACTGGAATCGTACGTCGAATTGATGATTTAGGTAGGGTAGTGATCCCAAAGGAAATTCGTAGAACTTTACGTATTCGAGAAGGGGACCCATTAGAAATATTTGTTGATCGCGATGGAGAAGTAATTTTAAAGAAATATTCTCCAATTAGCGAACTAGGTGATTTTGCAAAAGAATATGCAGATGCTTTATATGATAGCTTAGGACATAATGTGCTTGTATGCGATCGAGATTCTATTATCGCAGTATCAGGCGTATCAAAAAAAGAATACTTAAATAAAAGCGTTGGCGATCTAATTGAAAAAACGATGGAAGAAAGAAAGTCTGTTATTATGACGGACGAAAGTGATGTTTCCATTATTGATGGTGTAACAGAAAAGGTTCATTCTTATACAGTTGGACCGATTGTTGCAAATGGAGACCCAATTGGAGCTGTCATTATTTTTTCAAAAGAAGCGATCATAAGCGAAATAGAGCACAAAGCGGTCAATACTGCTGCCAGTTTCTTAGCGAAACAAATGGAACAGTAAAGGTGTATAATTTTAGAAGTAGCAATCTTTCCTAATTATGATATTTCTTCTTGAGAAATCAATTATTTGGAGATATATGTATATTGAATGAAGGTAGCGCTTTGCTACCTTTTTTCATTGAATATTTCTAGCGTTGCACGAACGTATTCTTACTTGTGTAGGTGAGTAAGCTTGTCCTTTTCTTTATGATATAATACGAGGGGTGAGAATAGAAAAAGGAGTTTTCTTGTATGGAATCGAAGAAGTATCAAGCCTTTTGGCGTGGGGCTATTATATTAACAATCGCAAGTTTTGTTACAAAGGTATTAAGCGCTTTTTACCGTATTCCATATCAAAATATAGCGGGTGATATTGGTTTTTATATTTACCAACAAATATATCCGTTTTATGGATTTTGTTTAATTTTAGCTACTTATGGGTTTCCCATTATAATTTCAAAAATGGTTGCGGAACGATTAGAACGAGGGAAAAAACAAGAAGCAGAAGAAATTATTTGTGTATCTTTTTGGTTTTTATTAGGAATTGGTTTCATAGGATTTTTTACATTGTTCTTTGGTGCCGAAGCAATTGCGGCAGCCATGGGCGATATACACTTAGATAAGCTATTACGTGTTATTTCCTTTTCATTCATATTGATGCCGTTTTTATCTGTAGCAAGAGGATATTTCCAGGGATTCAATAATATGATGCCAACAGCTGTGTCGCAAGTGATAGAGCAAACGATTCGTGTTTCTATTATTGTATTTTTATCCCTATTCTTAATTGCTCACGAATTTGATTTATATACAGTTGGTGCAGGTGCTATGCTAGGTTCAATCGCAGGTGGACTGATTGGGATTATCGTACTTATACTTTATATGCGTCATGACTTTCGTTCTATATTCTTCAAAAGTGTAAAGAGGATTAAAGGGAAAAAGAAGATTATTAAAATCCTGTTTTGGCAGGGGTTAGCAATTTGTGTTAGTAACTTAGTGCTTATTTTTATACAAATGGCTGATTCTGTTTCTTTCTATTCTTTACTTATTGGAGCAGGAGAGCCGGCTGAAAGTGCAAAGGTGTTAAAAGGTGTTTATGACAGAAGTATCCCGCTTATGCAATTAGGTACTGTCGTGACAACTTCTTTCTCGTTGTCGCTTATTCCAATTATTACAGCAGCGAAGGAAAGAGGAGATCTTACCTTTATTCGAGAAAAGGTAAGGTTAGCAATGAAAATAACATTTGTTATCGGATTTGCAGCGGCTATTGGATTAACTTGTATTATCCAGCCTACGAATATTATGTTGTTTGAAAACAGTGATGGGTCAGATGTTTTATCCATTTTATCTTTATCTATTTTATTTAGTTCATTGTCAATTACAACCGCTTCTATTTTGCAAGGGTTAGGACAAACATTAAAACCAGCAATATTTGTTGTATTTGGAGGTTGTTTGAAGCTAGTTTTAAACTATATATTAATGCCGTATTTCGGTGCGAAGGGAGCCGCAATTGCAACTTTAGTTGCATTAATTGTAATTTCCGTATTAAATAGTATGTTACTTATGCGGGCTGTATCGGAATCGCTTATCGATAAACGGAATATGTTAGGTATAGTTATTAGTGGTTTCAGTATGGGATTTGTATTAATAATGTTTATGCGTGTATTGCAAATGTCTGGATTAGTAATGGATACAAGTCATAGAGGTGTTGCAACATTTGAGGCGTTGTTAGGTGTAGCCATCGGCGGATTGGCATATATGTTTTTAATTTTAAAATTACGTGTATTTACGAAAGCGGAAATAGGAACGGTTATGAAAAAAGAGAAAAAAGAAGGTTCATTGAAGAAGAGTGGATAGAGGTGGCAGGTTTTGAGTGGAATCATTACTATTTTAGGATTAGGTGCTGGTGAATTAGACCAGTTAACGATGGGTGTATATCGAAAAATAAAAGAAGCAGATCACATGTTTGTTAGAACGAAGGAACATCCCGTTATAGAAGAGTTGGAGAAAGAAGGTATACAATATACTGCCTTTGACAATGTATATGAAGCGCATGATACATTTGAAATTGTATATGAAACAATTGCGAATACATTGATAGAAAAAGCTGAAGGCACAGAAATCATCTATGCTGTTCCAGGGCATCCGCTTGTAGCAGAAAGAACGGTTCAGCTACTGTTGGAAAAAGGTGAAGTAGCGAATATTGAGGTGCGAATTGAAGGTGGACAAAGTTTCCTTGATCCTATGTTTGCCAGTCTAAAGATTGATCCGATTGAAGGATTCCAATTAATTGACGCCACATCATTTGAAAGAGGACAATTAGAATTACGTCAACATTTAATCTTTTGCCAAGTATATGATGCATTCGTTGCATCTGATGTGAAATTAACTTTAATGGAGATATTGCCAGATGATTATGAAGTGTATATCGTAACAGCTGCAGGGACTTCATTTGAACAAGTTAAAAAGGTACCGTTGTACATGTTAGATCATGAAACGGAGTTGAATAATTTAACGAGTGTGTATGTACCACCAGTTAAGGAACGTGCGTCCTTATATCAACAGTTTGATGTGCTTAGAGAAATTATTGCAGACCTGCGTGGACCGAATGGTTGTCCGTGGGATAAAAAGCAAACACATCAATCTTTAAAGAAATATTTAATTGAGGAAGCTTATGAAGTGTTAGAAGCAATTGATGAAGAGGATGATGATCACTTAGTAGAAGAACTCGGTGATATCTTATTACAAGTTATGCTTCATGCCCAAATCGGAGAGGACGAAGGTTGGTTCTCTATAGATGATATTATTCGAACTTTATCTGAGAAAATGGTTCGTCGTCATCCGCATGTATTTGGGAATATGGATGTAAATAATGCCGATGAAGTAATTGCCAATTGGGAAGAAATTAAAAAACAAGAAAAAGGATTTGTAAAAGAATCTGTTTTAAATGGAGTTCCCAAAAGCTTGCCACAGTTACTACGCGCTTATGAAATACAGAAAAAAGCTGGCAAGGTTGGTTTCGATTGGGTTGATGTACAGCCGATGATAGAGAAAGCTTTAGAAGAATGGCAAGAGTTCCAACAAGAAGTGACAAACATGGATGAGGCGAAGATGTTAAGTGAATTTGGCGATTTATTATTCGCATTTGTTAATATAGCTCGTCATTATAAAATAGATCCAGAAGAAGCGTTACGTTCAACGAATGAGAAATTCGTCGGTCGTTTTTTATACATGGAAGCAAAGGTAGCTGAAATGAATAAAGAGATGCAAGATTTATCATTAGAGCAGTTAGATGTTTTATGGGAAGAGGCAAAACAGACAGAGCGTTAATAGGGGGATTTAATATGCGTCTAGATAAGTTTTTAAAAGTATCACGTTTAATTAAAAGAAGAACATTGGCAAAAGAAGTAGCTGATCAAGGAAGAATATCCATTAATGGTCAAGTGGCAAAAGCGAGTTCGGATGTGAAAGTAGCTGATGAACTAACAATTCGTTTTGGTCAAAAAATAGTAACTGTAAAAATAAACGAATTGAAAGAAACGACTAAAAAAGAAGATGCAGCAAATATGTATAGCTTAGTTCGTGAAGAAAAAGTAAAGGCTGAAGAAGGCTTGTTCTAAAATCGTTTATCCTTTCATACATTACTATTAGCTAGTATAAATGTATGGGGGGATTTACGTGAATAATGGTTACTCACCTATGTCTTCTAATCAACAAAATGTTTCTGTAGAGCATGATATTATTATGCGTGGCAGGCGTGTAATTGATATTACCGGTGTAAAGCAGGTAGAGAGTTTTGATAGTGAAGAGTTTTTACTTGAGACTGTAATGGGCTTTTTAACAATTCGTGGTCAAAATTTGCAAATG
This sequence comes from Bacillus sp. TE9106W, assembly GCF_054062215.1. Taxonomy (NCBI): domain Bacteria; kingdom Bacillati; phylum Bacillota; class Bacilli; order Caryophanales; family Bacillaceae; genus Bacillus; species Bacillus sp. TE9106W. Next base: position 19,930 of record NZ_JBSSFA010000024.1, on the reverse strand, counting down.
AAAAATTTAGATGTAGAAAAAGGTGTTGTATCGATTAAAGGAAAAGTTCATGAGATGCTGTATATTGATGAGAATCAAGGGGAGAAAACTAAAGGCTTCTTTAGTAAGTTGTTTAAATGAGTTTAACAATTCAGTTGTATACGATGCTCTCAATGATCGGAATGGGTGCTTGGATTGGAGCGTCTTTAGATACATACCAACGATTTTTAAAACGTCAAGAACGTAAGCGTTGGCTTGTATTTATACATGATATACTATTTTGGATTGTCCAAGCATTATTCGTTTTTTACGTATTGCTTCTCGTAAATGAAGCTGAACTACGTATATATGTATTTTTAGCATTATTATGTGGTTTTGCGGCATATCAAAGCTTATTGAAAGCAATATACATGAGACTGTTAAATTTTCTCATCTATATTTTTGTGCAAACAACACACTTTTTTGTTCAAATTATACAGCTACTCATGATAAAACCTGTTATTATTATAGCGCAGCTATTTATTGCATTTATATTATTCTTATTTCGTATACTGCTTTCAATTGGACATGTGTTATGGAAAATGGTGATTTGGATATTACTTTTCATATGGAAAGTTTTTTTCTGGCCTGTTCGATTTATTGCTTCGCTCATATGGAAACTTCTCCCTAATCGTGTTAAACTTTTTATAATGAAACATGTAGGGTTCCTGCAATATATAGCAAAATTGAAGGGACATATCTTCCAATTATGGGAGCGTATAAAAAAGAAGTTAGGGGGACCTCGGAAATGAGGGAACTGAGACAAAGAACAATCGAAAAACAGAGTCCAAATCCTGTTAAAGAGCATATAATACAAACGGATGAGAACAGGAAGCGACTTTATCGCCGTTTAGCGGTTTTTCTTGTCTTTGCTTTTACAATTATTGCGAGTATTAGTGTAACGTTTTATCAACAAAACAGTTCCATTAAAGCAAAAGAAGCAAAAGTTAAGGACATGAAAAAAGAACTGGATTCATTAACGAATAAAGAAAAGAGTCTAAAAGACGAAGTTCAAAAGTTAAATGATGAAGAGTACGTATTAAAGATTGCTAGAAGGGATTATTTCTTCTCTGGAAAAGGGGAGATAATTTTTCCTGTTTCTAAGTAGAGTATGTCTTATTGACACTATATTTTAGGATTATATATAATAAAGTAAAATTTGACTTTTTAACCACTAAGGAGGAGCATTTTTTTTATGTCAATCGAGGTAGGCAGCAAGTTACAGGGTAAAGTAACAGGTATTACAAATTTTGGGGCTTTTGTGGAGCTGCCAGAAGGCTTAACGGGTCTTGTTCATATTAGTGAAGTTGCTGATAATTATGTGAAAGATATTAACGATCACTTAAAAGTGGGCGACCAAGTAGAAGTAAAAGTTATTAACGTTGAAAAAGATGGTAAGATCGGTCTATCTATTAAAAAAGCGAAAGAACGTGAAAAAACAGAAGGAGATCGTCCACGTGGTGAATACCAACGCGGTGGTGATCAACAACGTTCTGGACGTCCACAACGTAATCGTTCTTTCAACAGAGATAACCGCGGTGGCGGTAACGACCGCGCTCCAAAAGAAACATTCGAGCAAAAAATGGCACGTTTCTTAAAGGATAGCGAAGATCGTTTAACTTCTTTAAAGCGTAACACTGAATCTAAACGTGGTGGCCGTGGCGCACGTCGCGGATAATAAGAACGTTTAATTCTTAGAATATAGAGAGGTGCCCAGGGCGATTGCTCAGGGTGCTTTTTTATATGTGAAAATATATTTTTAAAAAAGTTTTCAAGATGTGTTGACTTTAAATTATATCTGAGGTAAGATACTAATTGTCCGTTAAATAAGACGACATGGCGGTGTAGCTCAGCTGGCTAGAGCGTACGGTTCATACCCGTGAGGTCGGGGGTTCGATCCCCTCCGCCGCTATATTTAATTTAACGGCCCGTTGGTCAAGTGGTTAAGACACCGCCCTTTCACGGCGGTAACACGGGTTCGAATCCCGTACGGGTCATCTAAAAAGATCATGCAAATGCGCATGATCTTTTTTTGTTAAATAAATTAAGACATACAACACTTCTACAAAATCACCCTATATTTTCTGAATGTTCGATTAAAATATTAAAAATAAAATACATACTGTGTATATATGTAGAGTTATTTCGAATAAAAAGTCGAACGATTATAAAAGTGAAAACTGTTGTTTTGACAAAAATCCCAATAATCATCTTTTATAATGACAGTAATTAAACTATGCAGGTGGTGTTAAAAATATGCCTAAAGCAGGAAGGAATACTATGAATACAAGTGCATTGGCAATGAATGAAGGTCAGCTTGGAGGAGTAAAGTGGACAAGTAAGTTGCGAATGAAGTTTGAGCAAGTTTTCTTTAGATGGGGATTTATTATTGTTGTTATTGGTTTTCTTTTAGGACGAGCATATATATTAACAAACATTTTACCGTTTGCACTGCCGTTTTTTGCTGCTGTTTATGTTATGAAGCGGGATAAAATGCCGCTTGCATTCTTGGCCCTAATGGGGGGCGCACTGTCAGTTTCGATAGATAATTTATTCTTTACCTTTGCATCTATTTTTACTTTCTTCATTTATAATATCTTCTTTAGTCGGTTTACACGTAAAACTGTTGGACTTGTTCCATTCCAAGTATTTATCTCCGCATTAACCGCACATTTAGTTGTCGTATATTTTGCGCAACAAACAGTCACCATGTACGATTTACTTGTTAGTACAATTGAGGCCGGGCTTAGCTTCGTATTAACTATGATATTTTTACAAAGTGTCCCGCTTTTAGTAGAAAGAAAAGGGAAACAACAAGCCTTAGAGACAGAAGAAATTGTTTGTTTAATTATATTATTAGCATCTGTTTTAACAGGTACAACAGATTGGTTCGTATATGACGCTTCTATTCAACATATTTTTACTAGGTATTTAGTGCTTGTGTTTGCGTTTATCGCAGGAGCGGCTACAGGATCTACAGTAGGGGTCGTCACTGGGTTAATATTAAGTTTAGCAAATGTCTCCAGTTTGTCCCAACTTAGTCTGCTTGCTTTTTCTGGATTGCTTGGTGGTTTGTTAAAAGAAGGGAAGCGCATAGGTGTTAGTTTAGGTTTATTAATTGGGACAAGCTTGATTACGCTATATGTAGACAAGCAAACAAACATTGTGACAACTTTAATCGAATCTGGTGTGGCGATTGCTTTCTTCTTATTAACACCGAAACTTGTTATGGATCGTATTGCTAAATTTATGCCAGGCACACAGGAGCATTCGCAAGATCAACAACAGTATTTAAGAAGGATGCGTGATGTTACAGCGAACAAAATTAATCAATTTGCTAATGTGTTTGCTGCTTTATCTAATAGCTTTTCTGTATATGGATATGTGGAGGAAGAAGATAAAGAGACGGAGGCAGATTTGTTCTTAAGTACAATTACTGCAAAAACATGTCAAACATGCTTTAAAAAGGACCAATGCTGGGTAGTTAATTTCGATAAAACGTACGATTATATGAAACAAATAATGAGTGAAACAGAAGAGGGGACGTTACAGCATAATCGGAAGTTAGTTCGTGAATGGGACAAGCATTGTGTGAGAGGAAAGAAAGTGACGGATTTAGTAGCAGGCGAATTAGATCACTTCTATGAGGGACAAAAATTAAGAAAACAAATGAAAGAAAATCGTAGAATAGTAGCGGAGCAACTATTGGGTGTATCAAAAGTTATGGAGGATTTTGCTAAGGAGATACAAAGAGAGCGAGAAAACCATCAAGTACAGGAAGAACAGATTCTGCAAGCGTTTCGTGATTTTGGTGTAGAAATAGAGCATGTTGATATTTATTGTTTAGATAGAGGGAGTATTGATATTGAAATGTTGATTCCGGTTGCATCTAATGAACACGGAGAGTGTGAAAAATTAGTTGCACCGATGCTTTCTGATATTTTAAAGGAAAATATTGTTGTTAAACATGAAGAAAAATCTTCTTATCCGAATGGCCACAGCTTAATATCATTTGGTTCAGCAAAAACGTATTCTCTTGATACGGGCTTAGCCACAGCTGCAAAAGGCGGTGGGTTTGTTTCAGGTGATTCTTATGCGATGATGGATTTAAGTGTTGGTAAATATGCTCTTGCGATTAGTGATGGTATGGGAAATGGGCAAAGAGCTCATATGGAGAGTAAAGAAACAGTGAAGTTATTACAAAAAATACTTCAATCAGGCATTGATGAAGAAATAGCGATTAAGTCTATTAACTCTATTCTTTCTTTAAGAACAACAGAAGAGATGTTTACGACGTTAGATTTAGCTATGGTAGATTTGCGGGATGCGAGTGCGAAGTTTTTAAAGATTGGATCGACGCCGAGTTTTGTTAAACGCGCAAATAATATTTTGAAAATTGAAGCAAGTAATTTGCCGATGGGAATAATTGAGGATGTTGAAGTTGATGTAGTGGGTGAGCAATTAAAAACAGGCGATATCCTTATTATGATGAGCGATGGGATTTTTGAGGGAGCGCAACATGTGGAGAATCATGAATTATGGATGAAGCGTAAAATTAAAGAGTTGCAAACTGAAGATCCGCAAGAAATTGCTGATATCATCATGGAAGAGGTGATTCGCTCTGGTGATGGTTATATAAATGATGATATGACTATTGTAGTGGCGAAAGTGAAGAAAAATATGCCGAAGTGGGCTACCATTCCAATTGTGGGAATGCAGGCACAATAAAGTTGGAGTGTAATGTTTCTTTATCGCTTTTTCTTTCTAAAAACCTAGGTGAATACCTAGGTTTTTTTGCTTTATAACATAATGTTATTATTTTTGTGAATATGTACGGATGATGTAAGATAAAAATGTAATTTTTGTATATCTTTTTTTTGCACAATGTTTGTAAAAGTTGTACCATTATAAACAAGGTAACTAACGTTGCTGTTCTTGTTTAATGAAAGGTGATTACGAAGTTGAAAGATACATTTGTTGAAAAGGTAGATGACTTTGTAAGGCAGCATGATGTATTAAAGGAACGTTCAACAATTGTTGTAGGGGTTTCTGGTGGTCCTGACTCTTTGGCTCTTCTATATTATTTATTAGAAAAAAGAGCAGCAAAACAGTTTGAAATTGTAGTGGCGCATGTGGATCATATGTTTAGAGGTGATGAATCTCATGAGGACCTACAGTTTGTGCAGGACCTTTGTAAAGGACTGGGAGTTATTTGCGAAACGATAAGGATTAATGTGTCGCAATATCAAAAGCAATACGGGATGAATGCACAGGTTGCTGCTAGAGAATGCAGATATGCATTTTTGGAAAGAATAATGAAGAAATATGATGCGAGATATGTAGCCCTTGGACATCATGGTGATGATCAAGTAGAGACGATTTTAATGCGTCTTGTACGAGGAAGTACTCCGAAAGGATATGCAGGAATTGCAGTGAAGCGTCCTTTTCATAATGGGTATTTAATTAGGCCGTTACTTGGAGTAACGAAGGAAGAAATTGTTAATTACTGTAATAAGCTAAAAATAATTCCTCGTATAGATCCAAGTAATAAAAAGGAAGTATATACAAGGAATCGATTACGTAAATATGTTCTTCCTCATTTGAAAGAAGAAAACCCACAAGTGCATGAGAAATTCCAAAAATTTAGCATGCAGATGCAAGAGGATGAGGCGTATTTGCAGGAATTAGCTTTTGAGAAAATGAATAAAGTAATTACAAAAAAAAGTGATAAACAAATTAGCTTATCAATTCCTGCCTTTGAATCCATGTCTATGCCTTTACAAAGAAGAGGGATTCAACTAATATTAAACTATCTTTATGAATATAAGATTCCATCTTCTCTTTCCTCTATACATATTGACAAGGTGATTGAGTTTTTTAAGCGGACACAACCTTCGGGTTCACTTGATTTCCCAGGTGATTTGAAAATTGTTCGCGCATACGAGGAGTGTAGCTTTGGATTTAAACAAGAAATTGTTTCCCCTTTCTTACAAGACTTATCAGTGCCCGGGACAATTACGCTATCGAACGGGGATAAACTTGTAACAGAGGTGAGCGAAGATATACCAAGTGACATGAATGAAACAGTATTTGTTGCTAAGTATAATGATATATCATATCCAATTCGTATTCGGTCTAGAGAAAATGGAGATCGTATGTCAATACAAGGTATGAATGGCACGAAAAAGATAAAAGCTATTTTTATCGAAGCAAAAGTACCAAGAGAAAAAAGAGAAGAATGGCCGGTCGTTTGTGATGCAAGTGGGAATATTATTTGGTTACCCTTGTTGAAGCGATCTGCATTTGCTATCTCGAAAGAGACAGCAAAGAAGGATAAATATATGATTATTCACTACAAAAGCAAGGAGTCTTCCGGGAGGATAATGAAATGATGAATCAAGATATCGAAAAAGTATTAATTTCTGAAGAGCAAATACAAGAAAAGGTGCTCGAATTAGGCGCGATTATTGCAGAGGATTATAAAAACACAGTACCTCTTGCGATTGGTGTACTAAAGGGTGCAATGCCATTCATGGCAGATTTATTAAAGAGAACAGATACATATCTTGAAATGGACTTTATGGCTGTATCTAGTTACGGTCACTCAACTGTTTCAACAGGCGAAGTAAAAATTTTAAAAGACCTTGATACTTCTGTAGAAGGTCGCGATATTTTAATCGTTGAAGATATTATTGATAGCGGTCTTACGCTAAGTTACTTAGTAGACCTATTTAAATATCGTAAAGCGAAGTCTGTAAAAATCGTTACGTTATTAGATAAACCAACAGGCCGCAAGGTAGATTTGAAAGCGGATTATGTTGGATTTACTGTACCGCATGAATTTGTTGTAGGATATGGATTAGATTATAAAGAGCAGTACCGTAATCTTCCTTATGTAGGAGTATTAAAACCAAGCGTTTACTCAAATTAATTAAATACAGGCGTCACAATTGTATAGGAAAGTTTTTCTATGTTACGATTTACTATAGTGTTTATGCCGTGAGAGGAGGTTAGGAATGAATCGTATCTTCCGTAATACCATCTTTTATTTACTGATATTCCTAGTAGTAATTGGAATCGTGAGCTATTTTAATGGTTCGACACAAAAAACGACATCAGTTAGCTACGATAAATTCATTACTAAACTAGAAAAAGGTGAAGTGCGTAATGTGCAACTTCAACCGAAAAATGGTGTGTTTGAAGTAAAAGGACAATTTAATAACTCTAGCCAGGGAGAACAATTTGTTACTTATGCACCAAATACTGAGGAATTACAAAAGAAAATTAATGATAAAGCGCAAGGTGCTGAAGTTAAGTATCAACCAGCAGAAGAAACAAGTGCTTGGGTAACCTTCTTTACTTCTATCATCCCGTTTGTCATTATCTTCATTTTATTCTTCTTCTTATTAAACCAAGCTCAAGGCGGCGGTAGCCGTGTTATGAACTTTGGGAAAAGTAAGGCGAAGTTATATAATGACGAAAAGAAAAAAGTTCGTTTCAGAGATGTTGCTGGAGCGGATGAAGAGAAACAAGAGCTTGTTGAGGTAGTTGAATTCTTGAAAGATCCTCGCAAGTTTGCTGAAGTTGGTGCCCGTATTCCGAAGGGTGTTCTATTAGTGGGACCTCCAGGTACAGGTAAAACTTTATTAGCACGTGCCGTTGCAGGTGAGGCGGGCGTTCCGTTCTTCTCTATCAGTGGTTCTGATTTCGTAGAGATGTTCGTCGGTGTCGGTGCATCACGTGTACGTGATTTATTCGAAAACGCAAAGAAAAATGCTCCTTGTATCATTTTCATTGATGAAATTGATGCGGTAGGACGTCAACGTGGCGCAGGTCTTGGTGGTGGCCATGATGAGCGTGAGCAAACGTTAAACCAATTACTTGTTGAAATGGATGGATTCGGTGCAAACGAAGGTATTATTATCATCGCTGCGACAAACCGTCCTGATATTCTTGACCCAGCATTATTACGTCCAGGTCGTTTTGACCGTCAAATTACAGTAGATCGTCCAGATGTAAATGGCCGTGAAGCTGTACTGAAAGTACATGCTCGTAATAAACCGCTTGATGAGAATATTAACTTAAGAGCAATTGCAACTCGTACACCGGGATTCTCTGGTGCCGATCTTGAAAACTTATTAAACGAAGCTGCTTTAGTAGCTGCGCGTCAAGATAAGAAGAAAATTGATATGAGTGACATTGATGAAGCGACGGATCGTGTTATTGCAGGTCCGGCTAAGAAAAGTCGTGTTATCTCTGAAAAAGAACGTAATATCGTTGCTTTCCATGAAGCGGGCCACACTGTAATTGGTGTTGTTCTTGATGAAGCTGATGTCGTTCATAAAGTAACAATTGTCCCTCGTGGTCAAGCTGGTGGATATGCAGTAATGCTTCCGAAAGAAGATCGTTACTTCATGACAAAACCAGAGTTACTTGATAAAATCACTGGTTTACTTGGTGGTCGAGTAGCTGAAGAAATTGTATTTGGTGAAGTGAGTACAGGTGCTCATAATGACTTCCAACGTGCGACTGGTATTGCAAGACGTATGGTTACGGAATTTGGTATGAGTGATAAGCTTGGACCAATGCAATTTGGTAGCTCACAAGGTGGTCAAGTGTTCTTAGGAAGAGACTTCCATTCAGAACAAAACTATAGTGATGCGATTGCACACGAAATCGATATGGAAATGCAAACGATTATGAAAGAATGTTATGCTCGTGCAAAACAAATTCTTACTGACAATCGTGATAAACTAGATCTTATTGCGAAAACGTTACTTGAAGTAGAAACGTTAGATGCAGAGCAAATCAATCATTTATGTGATTATGGCAGATTGCCAGAACGTCCAACATCTTCAGCTGATGTGAAAGTAAACATCAACATGAAGAAGGACGATGAAGAATCAGAAGATAAGTAAGAGATGAAGGAGTGACGATAGTCACTCCTTTTTTATTTGTAGAAGGGAACTAAGTAGAAAAAGAATTTAAATAAATCTGGTATTAAAAATTGAAATGGGGAGTAATCTTTTTGTAAAATGATGAGGATAGAAAAGCTGATTATATAAGTATGTGTGATATGATGTTTTTATAAGTTTTATACATACTACACAAATATAGATTAAATAAGATAAGTGGTGAGAATATGATTTTTGTATTGGATGTAGGGAACACAAATGCTGTACTGGGCGTGTTTGAAGAGGGGGAACTTCGTCAACATTGGCGCATGGAAACAGATCGTCATAAGACAGAAGATGAATATGGAATGCTTGTGAAGCAGTTGCTTGAGCATGAGGGTCTTTCGTTTGAAGATGTGAAAGGTATTATCGTGTCTTCAGTCGTACCACCAATTATGTTTGCTTTAGAGCGCATGTGTGAAAAGTATTTTAAAATTAAGCCGCTTGTAGTAGGTCCTGGAATAAAAACGGGGCTAAATATTAAATATGAAAATCCACGTGAAGTAGGTGCGGATCGAATCGTAAATGCAGTAGCAGGGATCCACTTATATGGAAGTCCGCTTATTATTGTCGATTTTGGTACGGCTACTACATATTGTTATATTAACGAAGAAAAGCATTATATGGGTGGAGTTATTACACCGGGAATTATGATTTCAGCAGAGGCTTTATATAGTAGAGCGGCAAAACTTCCTCGTATTGAAATTACAAAACCAAGCAGTGTAGTTGGGAAGAATACGGTAAGTGCGATGCAATCTGGTATTCTTTATGGTTATGTTGGACAAGTGGAAGGTATTGTTAAGCGCATGAAAGAGGAAGCTAAACAAGAACCGAAAGTTATTGCAACAGGTGGATTGGCGAAATTAATTTCAGAAGAATCGAATGTAATTGATGTTGTAGATCCATTTTTAACATTAAAAGGTTTGTATATGTTATACGAGCGTAATGCAAATTTACAGCATGAGAAAGGTGAATAAATAAGTATGAAAGATTATTTAGTAAAAGCGTTAGCGTTTGATGGAGAAGTGCGTGCGTATAGTGTACGTACTACAAACACGGTAAGTGAGGCGCAAAGACGTCATGATACATGGAGAACAGCTTCAGCGGCGCTTGGTCGTTCTTTAACTGCAGGTACAATGATGGGGGCAATGTTAAAAGGTGACCAAAAGCTAACAATTAAGGTAGAAGGAAATGGTCCGATTGGTCCTATCTTAGTAGATGCTCATGCAAATGGAGATGTACGTGGTTATGTAACGAATCCACATGTTGACTTTGAAGGAACAGAACAAGGGAAATTACGTGTATATCAAGCGGTAGGTACTGAAGGATTTGTAACGGTAATTAAAGATATTGGTATGCGTGAGCCGTTTATTGGTCAATCTCCAATTGTTTCAGGAGAATTAGGAGAAGACTTCACGTATTATTTTGCAGTTTCTGAGCAGACGCCTTCTTCTGTAGGTGTTGGCGTCCTTGTAAATGGAGACGATAGCATATTAGCAGCAGGTGGATTTATCCTTCAAATTATGCCGGGTGCACAGGAAGAAACAATTTCATTCATTGAAGAGCGTTTGCAGAAGATTCCTCCTGTATCAACATTGATCGAACAAGGGCTTTCTCCAGAAGAGTTACTGTATGCAGTCCTTGGAGAAGATAAGGTAAAAGTATTAGAAACGATGGATGTTCAATTTAATTGCACATGCTCACGCGAACGTATCGAGAGTGTGTTAATTAGTTTAGGTAAAACGGAGTTAGAGCAAGTTCGTGAAGAAGAAGAAGAAACAGAAGTTCATTGTCATTTCTGTAATGAGCGATACAAGTTCTCTAAAGAAGATATTACAAATTTAATTGAGAATTTGTAATAAGGGAATTTACCTCTAAATACATTGACAAACAGGGAATTTTCTGACAAAATCTAAATATAGACAAAACCAATAAAAATACTCGGTGTTAGGAGTGACAGGAATGCGAGTGGCACAATCAGTTTCAGAATTAATCGGGAAAACGCCGATCGTTAAGTTGAACCGCATCGTAGAATCAGACAGCGCAGATATATACTTAAAATTAGAATTTATGAATCCGGGGAGCAGCGTTAAAGATCGTATCGCATTAGCTATGATTGAAGATGCTGAGAAAAAAGGATTATTAAAAGAAGGCGATACAATCATTGAGCCGACAAGTGGTAACACAGGAATTGGTTTAGCGATGGTAGCAGCTGCTAAAGGATATAAGGCAATTTTAGTAATGCCAGAAACAATGAGCGTTGAGCGTCGCAATTTATTACGTGCTTATGGCGCTGAATTAGTATTGACTCCAGGGCCTGAAGGAATGGGCGGAGCAATTCGTCAAGCGACTGAATTAGCAAAAGAACATGGCTACTTTATACCGCAACAGTTCAAAAATCAATCAAATCCAGAAATTCATCGTTTAACAACAGGTCCAGAAATTGTTGAGCAAATGGGTGATCAATTAGATGCATTTATTGCAGGTATTGGTACAGGTGGAACGATTACTGGTGCTGGTGAAGTGCTGAAGGAAGCATATAAAGATATTAAAATTTATGCAGTAGAACCTGCGGATTCACCGGTGTTATCTGGTGGAAAACCGGGTCCACATAAAATCCAAGGAATTGGGGCTGGATTTGTTCCAGAAACATTGGATGTAGAAGTATATGATGAAATCATTCAAGTGAAAACAGAGCAAGCGTTCGAATACGCAAGAAGAGTGGCTAAAGAGGAAGGTATTTTAGTTGGTATCTCTTCAGGAGCGGTTATTTATGCAGCGACAGAAGTTGCGAAAAAGTTAGGTAAAGGGAAAAAGGTACTTGTTATTATCCCAAGTAATGGTGAACGTTATTTAAGTACACCACTTTATCAATTTGAGTCTTAATTACATGTGATTGAAAAAGCATCCTTGAAAAAGGATGCTTTTTCTTTTTGGATTGGAAATAGGAAAAGAGTGAATGACTAGAAAACTTCATGTAAAATAAGAGGTAGTATCATTAATTTATTTTCACTAGCCTTCGAATATAACCCTTCTATATACATAACGAATGTAGCTTGAAGTGGTTAATATAAGAGGGTGGGATAAAAGAAGACGGGGTGTTGATATGCAACGAAGAAAATCTTTAGCGCTTTCTATTCCATATCAGTTAGATTTCTTTAAGCAATATAAATTTCTTTCTAAGGATAAACCGCAACACATTTTGTTAGAGAGTGGACGTGGCGGTCGTTATAACATCGTGGGATTAAACCCAGTAGCGGTAATCCGAGGGAAGGGTGAAACGTTACATATAAGTGAAAGTGGTAAGGAAACAATAAAGCAAGGAAACCCATTGGATTTAATGCAGGAATATATGGAGCGATGGAAAACGGATTATAATCCGGAATACCCGCCTTTTCAAGGTGGTGCAATTGGTTACTTTAGTTATGATTGCATCCGTTATATTGAAAAACTTCCTTCTCTTGCGGAGGATGATATTAATATACCTGATATATTCTTTTTATTATTTGATGATGTGTTTGTGTATGATCAAAAAGAAAAAGTATTATGGATTATTACACATTATGTAGATAAGCATGAAGAGGCAAAAGAGCGATTAAATGAATGGAAGATTCTTTGGGCGACAGAAGCGCCGGAAGTGACTATACCGTTTGCGTGCCCTGAAAAGAAAAATGAAGCAGTTGCTTTTACTGAAGAAAGCTTTATGAAGGCGGTTGAATGTATTCAAGCATATATTGGGGCTGGTGATGTGTTCCAAGTAAACTTGTCGACAAGACAAGAAAGAACGTTACAAACACACCCACTAGAAATATATACAAGTCTTCGTGAAATTAATCCATCTCCATATATGGGTTACTTGGAGCTCGGGGATTTTCAAATTGTAAGTGGATCGCCAGAGTTGCTAATTAAGAAACAGGGAACTGAAGTAAGTACAAGACCAATTGCTGGAACGAGATCTAGAGGGGCAAATGAACAAGAGGATGAAGAATTGGCAAGGGAATTAATTGAGAATGAAAAAGAAAGAGCAGAGCACGTCATGCTTGTGGATTTAGAACGAAATGATTTAGGACGTGTTTGTAAATATGGCACTGTAGAAGTAGACGAGTTTATGGTAATTGAGAAATACTCACATGTTATGCATATTGTTTCTAATGTGCGTGGTGAGGTGGAAGAAGATAAAGATGCTTTCGATTTAGTGAAGGCTGTATTCCCTGGAGGAACAATTACGGGTGCTCCGAAAATACGTACGATGGAAATTATTGAAGAATTAGAACCTGTTCGCCGAGGGATTTATACAGGTTCAATCGGTTGGATCGGTTATTCTGGAGATACAGAATTGAATATTGTAATTAGGACACTTCTTGCTAAAGACGGAAAAGCGCATGTACAAGCAGGAGCGGGAATTGTAATTGATTCAAATCCGGAAAATGAATATAAAGAGTCGTTAAAAAAGGCGATTGCTTTATGGCGTGCAAAAGAACGTAGCGAAGAAACGGTTAGGTGAGAGAAATGATATTAATGATAGATAATTATGATTCTTTTACATTTAATTTAGTGCAGTTTCTTGGAGAACTTGGACAAGAGCTTGTTGTTAAACGTAACGATGAAGTGACTATTTCAGATATTGAGAATATGAAACCAGACTTTTTAATGATTTCGCCAGGCCCATGCAGTCCGAATGAAGCAGGAATTAGTATGGAGGTTATTCGATACTTTGCTGGAAAGATTCCGATTTTTGGGGTTTGTCTTGGGCATCAATCCATTGCGCAAGTGTTTGGTGGAGAGGTTGTCCGCGCAGAGCGATTAATGCATGGGAAAACATCGCTTATGCATCATGATGAAAAGACGATTTTTTCGGATATCCCAAATCCGTTTACCGCGACGCGCTATCATTCCCTTATTGTTAAGAAAGAGACGTTACCTGATTGCTTAGAGGTAACATCTTGGACAGAAGAAGGGGAAATTATGGCGCTCCGTCATACAACATTACCGATTGAAGGTGTACAGTTCCATCCGGAATCTATTATGACGTCTCACGGGAAAGAGTTGTTGCAGAATTTCATTCGTAAATACAGTCCAAGTGTGACGTCATGTTAATTTACGTAAACGGTCAGTATGTAGAAGCGAGTGAAGCGAGAATTTCGCCGTATGACCACGGTTATTTATATGGTCTTGGAGTTTTTGAGACTTTTCGTATTTATAATGGTCATCCTTTCTTATTGGATGATCATTATGACCGTTTAATAGATGCGCTTGATATGTTGCAAATTAAATGGTCGATGACGAAAGATGAAGTACTGCTTATTTTGAAGAATTTACTCATTAAGAATAAATTAGAGAATGCGTATGTCCGTTTTAATGTATCGGCGGGTATAGATGAAATTGGATTGCAAACAGAAATGTATGAAGAGCCGTCTGTTATTGTTTTTATAAAACCTTTAGCAGCCCTAGGAGAAGTAGCAGAAAAAGAAGGGGTTGTTTTAAAACAAGTTCGAAATACACCAGAGGGTGCGGCTCGTTTGAAGTCTCATCATTATTTAAATAACATTTTAGGAAAACGTGAAATTGGAAATGTTGTGAATAAGGAAGGTATTTTTCTTACTGAAACAGGTTATGTTGCAGAGGGTATTGTTTCGAATCTCTTTTTTGTGAAGGATAATATTTTATATACACCTTCGCTCGAAACAGGGATTTTAAATGGCATCACTCGTGCGTTTATTATAAAGGTTGCTGAAGAACTAGGCGTAGAAGTGAAGGAAGGTTTCTTTACAAAAGATGAATTGCTTTCAGCTGATGAAGTCTTCGTAACAAACTCGATTCAAGAAATTGTTCCGCTTAATCGTATAGAGGAGCGAGATTTCCCGGGTAAAGTAGGGATGGTTACAAAAGGGTTTATAAATCTTTATGAAATGCAGAGAGAGAAATTGTGGAGCAGAAATGAATTGCGAAGAGGAGATGTGTAGTTTGAAGTGGGATTATGATTTGCGCTGCGGCGAATATACATTGAACTTAAATGAAAAAACGTTAATTATGGGGATTTTAAATGTAACACCAGATTCGTTTTCTGATGGTGGGAGTTATAATGAGGTAGATGCTGCAGTGCGCCATGCGAAAGAAATGCGAGATGAAGGTGCTCATATTATTGATATTGGTGGCGAATCTACTCGTCCGGGTTTTGCTAAAGTATCGGTGGAAGAAGAAATAAAACGAGTTGTTCCGATGATTCAGGCTGTTTCAAAAGAGGTAAAATTGCCTATTTCTATCGACACGTATAAAGCTGAAGTTGCAAAACAAGCAATTGAAGCTGGTGCTCATATTATTAATGATATTTGGGGAGCGAAGGCAGAACCAAAAATCGCTGAAGTTGCAGCCCATTATGATGTACCTATTATCTTAATGCACAATCGCGATAACATGAATTATCGTAATTTAATGGCTGATATGATTGCTGACTTATATGACAGTGTTAAAATTGCTAAAGATGCTGGTGTGCGAGATGAGAATATCATTTTAGACCCAGGTATTGGTTTTGCTAAAACACCTGAACAAAATTTAGAAGCGATGCGTAATTTAGAACAGTTAAACGTACTAGGTTATCCAGTTCTCTTAGGTACTTCAAGGAAGTCCTTTATTGGGCATGTGCTAGATTTACCGGTAGAAGAACGTCTTGAGGGAACGGGAGCTACCGTTTGTCTTGGTATTGAAAAGGGTTGTGAGTTTGTTCGTGTTCATGATGTGAAGGAAATGTCGCGTATGGCTAAGATGATGGATGCGATGATTGGTAAGGGGGTAAAGTAATTGGATAAAATTTATATTCATGATATGGAGTTTTACGGTTATCATGGTGTATTCCCAGAGGAAAATAAATTGGGCCAGAGATTCAAGGTGGATTTAACGGTAGAATTGGATTTGAAACGAGCAGGAGAAAGTGATGACTTAGAGCATTCTGTTAATTATGGAGAGCTTTTTGAGTTATGTAGAAAAGTTGTTGAAGATAGAACATATAAGCTTGTAGAGAGTATTGCTGAGAATATCGCTACAGATATATTGAGACAATATGAGAGTATTTCAAGATGTACGATAAAGGTAATTAAACCAGATCCGCCGATACCGGGACATTATCGTGCTGTAGCGGTAGAGATTACGAGAGAACGTCCATGAATAATATAGCTTATATTGCATTAGGTTCAAATATTGGAGAACGTTATACGTATTTAACGGAAGCGATTCAGTTTCTAAATAAAAATCCTTATATCAAAGTTGAAGATGTTTCATCTGTATATGAAACGGAACCAGTTGGCTATACTGACCAAAGTTGCTTTTTAAATTTAGTTATAAAAATTTCTACCAATTTATCACCGCAAGAATTATTGAAAGTAACGCAAAAAGTAGAAAATGACCTAGGAAGAAAAAGGGAAATTAGGTGGGGCCCTAGGACTATCGACCTTGACATTTTACTATATAATCAAGAAAATATTGAAGCAGAGAATCTTATTGTTCCGCATCCGCGGATGTTCGAAAGAGCTTTTGTTATCGTTCCGTTGTTAGAGATTAATCAAGATATAAAACAAAACATTTCACGTTCACAAGTAGAAGAAATGAAAAGGCGAGAGGGAGTAACGGTATGGAAGCAGAAAAATGGGGAAGACGCATTCGTGCTTTTCGAAAACTAAAAGGTTATACGCAAGAAGGTTTTGCAAAAGAATTAGGGGTATCTGTATCTGTTTTAGGTGAAGTTGAGAGAGGGAATCGATCGCCTTCCCAAGATTTTGTAGTGGAAGTTGCTAAAGCATTAAAAGTCTCGATAGATGAGCTAATGCCAAAGTAACTATGAAGGAAGGAGTAAATCGAGTGTTAAAAATCGCAAATATTGAGATGAAAAATCCGGTTGTATTAGCACCGATGGCGGGAGTGTGTAACTCTGCATTCCGTTTGACAGTAAAAGAATTCGGTGCAGGCCTAGTTTGTGCCGAAATGGTAAGTGATAAAGCGATACTATTGAATAATAAAAGAACATTAGATATGTTATATATCGATGAGAGAGAAAAGCCATTAAGTTTACAAATTTTTGGTGGAGAGAAAGAAACCCTTGTAGATGCTGCGAAATACGTAGATCAATATACGACAGCAGACATCATTGATATTAATATGGGGTGTCCAGTACCGAAAATCGTTAAGTGTGATGCAGGAGCAAAGTGGCTTTTAGACCCAAATAAAATATATGAAATGGTAGCGGCAGTTGTAGATGCTGTAGAAAAACCAGTTACAGTTAAAATGCGTATTGGTTGGGATGAGGATCATATTTTCGCAATCGAGAATGCGAAAGCTGTTGAGCGTGCTGGCGGACAAGCGGTAGCAGTTCATGGGCGTACACGAGTACAAATGTATGAAGGAAAAGCGGATTGGGATATTATTAAACAAGTAAAGCAAGCTGTAAATATCCCGGTTATCGGAAATGGTGATGTCGCAACGCCGCAAGATGCAAAGCGTATGCTTGATGAAATTGGTGTAGATGGTGTTATGATTGGCCGCGCTGCCCTTGGAGATCCTTGGATGATTTATCGTACGGTAAAGTATTTAGAGACAGGTGAATTAATGCCGGAACCGACAGTACGTGAGAAAATTGACGTATGTATGTTGCATCTAGATCGTCTAATCGATTTAAAGAACGAAAGTGTCGCTGTAAGAGAGATGAGAAAGCATGCAGCTTGGTATTTAAAAGGTATTCGTGGTAATGCAAATGTACGTAATGGTATAAATGCTTGTAATACGCGTGAAGACCTTGCAAATGTATTAGGTGTATTTGTAGAAGAAGTGGAAGCGAAACAACAAACAATTCACGTTGGTTAATAATAGGGAGGGAAGATTGACATTCTTCTATACACTTCCTATAATTACGTGAAAGAAAGAAGAACTGCCAGTTAGTTGCTGGCAGTTTTTCTAGTTGAGTAGAAAATGCTATACTGTATATATTGTAAAAATTAATAGAGCTGGAGTGATATCAATACCATGGATAACATGAACCACGAAGAATTAAACGACCAATTGCTTGTTCGTCGTGAAAAGCTACATAACTTACGTGAGCAAGGAATCGATCCTTTCGGTAAACGATTTGAACGTACAAATGCAACAAATGACTTATTAAGCCTATATGGAGAGTTCTCTAAAGAAGAATTAGAAGAGAAAGAAATCTCTGTTTCTATCGCTGGTCGTATTATGACAAAGCGTGGTAAAGGAAAAGCTGGATTTGCACATATTCAAGATTTACATGGACAAGTTCAAATTTATGTTCGTAAAGATGCTGTTGGAGATGAAGAATACGAATTATTTAAAACAGCAGATTTAGGTGACTTAGTAGGTATTGAAGGTAAAGTTTTTAAAACGAACGTTGGAGAACTTTCAGTGAAAGCAACAGGCTTTACACTATTAACGAAATCTCTTCGTCCATTACCGGATAAATATCATGGGTTAAAAGATGTTGAACAACGCTACCGTCAACGTTACTTAGACTTAATTACAAGTATGGAAAGTCGTGAAACATTCGTCACTCGCAGTAAGATCATTCGCGAAATGAGAAGATACTTAGATGACAACGGTTATCTTGAAGTGGAAACACCTATGATGCATGCAATTGCAGGTGGAGCTTCTGCTCGTCCTTTCATCACGCATCATAATGCGTTAGATATGGAATTATATATGCGTATCGCAATTGAACTTCATTTAAAACGCCTTATTGTGGGTGGATTAGAAAAAGTTTATGAAATCGGCCGTGTATTCCGTAATGAGGGTGTATCAACTCGTCATAATCCTGAATTTACGATGATTGAATTATATGAAGCGTATGCTGATTATAAAGATATTATGAAACTAACAGAAAATATGGTTGCTCATATCGCGAAGCAAGTACTAGGTACAACAACAATCCAATATGGTGATTATGAAATTAATCTAGAACCAGAATGGACACGCCTTCATATGGTAGATGCAATTAAAGAACATTCTGGAGCAGATTTCTGGAATCCGATGAGTGTAGAAGAAGCGCGTGAACTTGCAAAAGAACATAATGTAGAAATTAAGGATACAATGGAAGTTGGTCATATTATTAATGAATTCTTCGAGCAAAAAGTAGAAGATAAATTAATCCAACCAACATTTATTTACGGTCATCCGGTAGAAATTTCGCCACTTGCGAAAAAGAATGATGAAGATCCACGATTCACAGATCGTTTCGAATTGTTTATCGTTGCACGTGAACATGCAAATGCATTCACTGAGCTAAATGATCCAATCGATCAGAAAGAACGTTTTGAAGCGCAATTAAAAGAACGCGAACAAGGTAATGACGAAGCTCACATGATGGATGATGATTATATCGAAGCTCTTGAGTATGGTATGCCTCCTACAGGTGGACTAGGAATTGGTATTGATCGCCTTGTTATGTTATTAACGAATGCACCATCTATTCGTGATGTATTATTATTCCCTGCTATGCGTCATAAACAAGACTAAGCTTTGGAGATTTCTCCAAAGCTTTTTTTATTTGGGTGTGAACAGCTTGGAGATAGTAAATCTTGATAGTGCGAAAAATTATATTTATATAGAAGAAAAGTGCTATTTTTATACTTTTTTACTAAGTTAAAAATTTTATTAGAAAAACTATTGCATTTTAATAATCAAACTGGTATATTTATATTCGTTGCCACGAAAGGTAACAAACAAAACAAACGAAAAACAACTTATTGAAAAAAGTTGTTGACGAAAATATAACGAAATGTTATATTAATAAAGTCGCTTCTGAGCGATGAAGAAGTTCTTTGAAAACTGAACGAAACAAACAACGTGAAACGTCAATTTTTATTTTATGATGCTAGACAAACTAACTTTATTGGAGAGTTTGATCCTGGCTCAGGATGAACGCTGGCGGCGTGCCTAATACATGCAAGTCGAGCGAACGGATT
>NZ_JBSSFA010000023.1:0-58406 GCF_054062215.1 Bacillus sp. TE9106W | reverse complement strand
GCAGAGAGGTCACACCCGTTCCCATACCGAACACGGAAGTTAAGCTCTCTAGCGCCGATGGTAGTTGGGACCTTGTCCCTGTGAGAGTAGGACGTCGCCAAGCAACTAAACACGAGTCAAATGACTCGTGTTTTTTCGTGTTTTCTTTTATAATCCATAGTAATAAAAAATGTGTTTAAATAATTATTATTTTGATTAAATATAGGGGAATGTGGCTAGGATAGTAAATAAGCAAAAGAGTTGCAAATTTTATTAATACGTATATAATTAAAGTCAAAGATAGTCAAAGTCAATAAAGGTGGCGGATAAATGAGAAATATATCTGATATCATTGAGCAATATCTAAAGCAAGTTATTGACTTAAGTAATAATAATGTGATTGAAATCAAAAGAAATGAGATTGCGGATCGATTCGAGTGCGTACCATCTCAAATCAATTATGTAATCAATACCCGTTTTACGTTAGAAAGAGGATTTGTAGTAGAAAGTAAACGTGGTGGAGGAGGTTACATTCGCATTATAAAAGTCAAACTGCATGATGATATAGACATTATTGATCAAATGCTTCATATGATTGATCATAGCGTTGCGCAAGGGAATGCAGAAAGTATGATTATACGTTTAATAGAAGAGGGAATCATAACAAATCGTGAAGCTAAGCTTATGTTAAGCGTACTAGATCGTTCTGTATTATCAATGGATGTTCCTTCTCGAGATGAACTTAGGGCTCGAATATTATGCGCAATGTTAAGAACACTGAAATATAAATAAATACAGCTTTTGTAAAAGGATAATAACTAAGAGGATAAGATAGCTAAATATTGTAGAGGTTTTGAAAAAAGAACACGCACTTTTATGTAAACGAATAAAGGAAAGTGAACAATCTAGTAATGTATGAAAAGTACTATGAGATAGATCGTTCCTGTTGTAAAGGTGGGGATAGTGATGACTTGTCAAAACTGTAATATAAGACCAGCAACTTTACATTATACAAAAGTAATCAACGAGAAGAAGGCGGAAGTTCATCTTTGTGAGCAATGTGCAGAACAAAGTGGCTATACGTCTTTCTTTCAATCATCGCAGTCTAACTTTTCATTCCATGATTTATTTGCTGGGTTATTGCACGGTGAATCAACAATGTTTGAAGAAGGAAAAAATGGGTTTTCGAATACGAGTATATTAAGATGCCCAGATTGTAAGATGACATATGAACAATTTACAAAGGTTGGGCGCTTTGGATGTGCTTCTTGTTACGATACATTTAAGGAACACTTAAAGCCATTATTAAAACGTCTTCACGGTGGGCATACAGATCATTGTGGAAAAATTCCGGAGCGTATAGAAGGAAATATTCACTTAAAGAAAGAATTAGATGAACTAAAACTCATTCTGAAACAATACGTACAGAAAGAGGAATTTGAGAAAGCTGCTGAAGTAAGGGATAAAATTAGAAATCTTGAAAATCAGCTTAGTGAGCATAGAGAGGGGGAATAGTTCTATGTCACTGGACAAAATTATGAATGAAGCGATTAGTCCATGGATGAAGGGGGATGGCCCTGATTCTGATATTGTTTTAAGTAGTCGAATTCGTTTGGCTCGTAATTTTAAAAAATATCAATTCTCTACTATGCAAAATGAAGAAGAAACTAAACAGATTCAAGAATTATTTAAAAAGGAATTTATAAATAAAACGGTAGAACCTTTTGGAGAGTTTGAACTATTAAAAATGAATGAATTAACGCCTCTTCAAAGGAGAGTATTAGTTGAAAAGCATTTAATTAGTCCCAACCTTGCAGGAACAGAATATGGAGCGTGTCTATTGTCAGAAAGCGAACATATTAGTGTTATGTTGAATGAGGAAGACCATATTCGGATTCAGTGCTTATTTTCAGGATTGCAGTTATCAGAGGCCCTTCAAAGTGCCAATCAAATAGATAATTGGATTGAGAAAGAGGTTGAATATGCTTTTGATGAATCACTTGGATATATTACGAGTTGTCCTACTAACGTTGGTACAGGACTTAGGGCTTCCGTAATGATTCATTTACCGGGACTCGTTTTAACGAAAAGAATTAGCCGTATTATACAGGTAATTCAAAAATTAGGATTAGTAGTAAGAGGAATATACGGTGAAGGTAGCGAAGCGTTAGGTAATATATTTCAAGTGTCAAACCAAATGACGCTAGGAAAATCTGAAGAAGATATTATTGCAGATTTAAAGAGTGTTATTCAACAAATCATACAGCAAGAAAAAATGGCTAGAGAATTAATTGTACAAAATTCAAGTATTGAACTTGAAGATAAAGTTTATCGCTCTTATGGCATACTAGCCAACAGTCGTTTAATTCAATCTGCGGAAGCAGCCAATTGCTTATCAGATTTACGACTTGGTATTGATTTAGGATATATACAAGGTATATCGAGAAATATTTTGACTGAGCTAATGGTTCTTACACAACCAGGCATTTTACAACAATATGCAGGAGGACCTTTAGGCCCAGAAGAAAGAGATTATCGAAGAGCAACCTTAATCCGTGAGCGATTACGTATTGAAAAAAACTAAGCGCAAGTAGGAGGCGATTTCTATGATGTTTGGAAGATTTACAGAAAGAGCACAGAAAGTATTAGCTTTATCTCAAGAGGAAGCAATTCGTATTGGGCATAACAATATTGGAACAGAACATATTTTACTTGGGCTTGTACGCGAAGGTGAAGGAATTGCAGCAAAAGCGTTGATTGCTCTTGGATTAAGTCCAGAGAAGGTTCAAAAAGAAGTAGAAGCGTTAATCGGACGCGGAACAGAAGCTTCTCAAACTGTACATTATACACCGCGTGCTAAAAAGGTTATTGAGCTGTCTATGGATGAAGCTCGTAAATTAGGTCATTCTTACGTTGGAACAGAACATATTTTACTTGGTTTAATCCGCGAAGGTGAAGGGGTAGCGGCACGCGTTTTAAATAACTTAGGTGTTAGCCTAAATAAGGCAAGACAACAAGTATTGCAACTTCTTGGAAGTAATGAAGCAAGTTCAGGTCACCAAGGTGGTTCTTCAACAAATGCAAATACACCAACACTTGATAGCTTAGCACGTGATTTAACAGTTGTGGCACGTGAAAATCGTTTAGACCCTGTTATTGGACGTGGTAAAGAAATTCAACGTGTAATTGAAGTTTTAAGCCGTAGAACAAAAAACAATCCTGTATTAATCGGGGAGCCTGGTGTAGGTAAAACGGCAATTGCGGAAGGATTAGCACAACAAATCGTAAATAATGAAGTTCCTGAAACTTTAAGAGATAAGCGTGTTATGACACTAGATATGGGTACAGTGGTAGCTGGAACGAAATACCGTGGTGAATTTGAAGACCGTTTGAAGAAAGTAATGGATGAAATTCGCCAAGCGGGAAATATCATTCTATTTATTGATGAACTTCATACATTAATTGGTGCAGGTGGAGCAGAAGGTGCTATTGACGCATCGAATATTTTAAAACCATCTTTAGCTCGTGGGGAATTACAATGTATCGGGGCGACAACGTTAGATGAATATCGCAAATATATTGAAAAAGACGCAGCTTTAGAGAGACGTTTCCAACCAATTCACGTTGATGAGCCAAGTTTAGATGAATCAACTCAAATTTTGAAAGGTTTACGCGATCGTTATGAGGCACATCACCGCGTATCTATTACAGATGATGCAATTGATGCAGCTGTAAAGCTTTCAGATCGTTATATTACAGATCGTTTCTTACCAGATAAAGCAATTGATTTAATTGATGAAGCTGCTTCAAAGGTTCGCTTACGCTCCTATACAACACCACCAAATCTAAAAGAGCTTGAAGTGAAGCTTGAGGAAATTAGAAAAGAAAAAGATGCAGCTGTACAAAGTCAAGAGTTTGAAAAAGCTGCTTCCTTACGTGATATGGAACAACGTTTACGTGAGAAGTTAGAAGATACGAAGCGTCAATGGAAAGAACAACAAGGAAAAGAAAACTCAGAAGTGACAGTAGAAGATATTGCAAATGTTGTTTCTACATGGACTCGTATCCCGGTTTCTAAACTTGCACAAACAGAGACTGATAAATTATTAAACTTAGAATCCATCCTTCACGATCGTGTTATTGGTCAAGATGAAGCGGTAGTAGCTGTAGCGAAAGCTGTTCGCCGTGCTAGAGCAGGATTGAAAGATCCGAAACGTCCGATTGGCTCATTTATTTTCTTAGGACCAACAGGTGTAGGTAAAACGGAGTTAGCAAGAGCGTTAGCAGAATCTATGTTCGGTGATGAAGATGCAATGATTCGCATCGATATGTCTGAGTACATGGAGAAGCATTCTACTTCTCGTTTAGTTGGATCTCCTCCAGGGTATGTTGGATATGAAGAAGGTGGACAATTAACAGAAAAGGTTCGCCGTAAGCCATATTCAGTTGTCCTATTAGACGAAGTAGAGAAAGCTCATCCTGATGTGTTTAACATTTTACTACAAGTATTAGAAGATGGTCGCCTAACAGATTCGAAAGGGCGTACAGTTGATTTCCGCAATACAATTGTTATTATGACATCTAACGTTGGTGCAGAGGCGTTAAAACGTAATAAGCATCTTGGATTTAACGTACAAGATGAGAGCCGCGATTATTCGGATATGAAAGGTAAAGTAATGGATGAGCTGAAAAAAGCCTTCCGTCCAGAATTCTTAAACCGTATTGATGAAATTATCGTGTTCCATATGCTTGAGAAAAAACATATTCAAGAGATTGTAACACTTATGGTAAATCAGTTAGTAAATCGCTTAAAAGAGCAAGAAATTGAATTGCATTTAACAGAAGGAGCAATTTCGGCTATTGCTGATAAAGGGTTTGACCGAGAGTACGGTGCTCGCCCGCTTCGTAGAGCGATTCAGAAACATGTAGAAGATAGACTATCCGAAGAACTGTTAAAAGGTGCTATTGAGAAAGGACAGAAAGTTATCTTTGATGTTGAAGGAGAATCATTTGTCATTCATAGTGCTGAAAAGGTAAAATAAGTATAGACAAACTAAGAGGGCTACGAGATAGCCCTCTTTCTTGTACGAGAAGGATAAACTGTTTATAGATGAAAGTGAAGTGAACTATAAAACGATATGGCTAAAAAGAAAACAAAATTCACATGTCAAGAGTGTGGTTATCAGTCACCAAAATATATGGGGAAATGTCCTGGATGTGGTCAATGGAATACGCTTGTTGAAGAGATGGAACCGGTTGTATCATCAAGACGCCTTAATTATGCCAATGCAATTCAAACAGAAGTAACAAAACCAAGGCGCCTAACAGAAGTGGAAACAAAGTCTGAGGCGCGTATTGAAACAAAATTCCAAGAATTTAACCGTGTACTTGGTGGTGGGATTGTAGATGGATCCTTAGTACTTATTGGTGGAGACCCCGGGATTGGAAAATCAACGTTACTATTACAAATATCATCGCAATTAGCGGATTCTTCATATGATGTACTATATATATCGGGTGAGGAATCAGCAAAACAGATTAAACTGCGTGCCGATCGTCTACATGTAAATGGTAGTAATCTATTTGTTGTATCAGAGACGGATTTACAGCGAATTGCAACACACATTGAAGAGGTGAACCCAGCCTTTGTTGTTATTGACTCTATTCAAACAATACATTTACCTGAGGTAACATCAGCGCCGGGGAGTGTGGCACAAGTTCGTGAATGTACAGCGGAATTAATGAAACTTGCAAAAACGAAAGGAATCCCTATTTTTATCGTTGGACATGTGACAAAAGAGGGAGCAATTGCAGGACCTCGTATGTTAGAACATATGGTCGATGCAGTTCTTTATTTTGAAGGAGACCGTCATCATACATACCGTATTTTGCGAGCAGTAAAGAATCGCTTTGGTTCTACGAATGAAATGGGTATTTTTGAAATGAAAGAACTTGGTCTTGCAGAAGTATTAAACCCTTCTGAGATTTTCCTTGAGGAAAGACCAGTGGGGGTTGCGGGATCAACAGTGGTTGCTTCAATGGAAGGAACAAGACCAGTTTTAGTAGAAATACAAGCATTAATCTCTCCTACTAGTTTTGGAAACCCTCGAAGAATGGCAACGGGAATTGATCATAACCGTGTATCGCTTATTATGGCGGTGTTAGAAAAAAGAACAGGCTTATTATTGCAAAATCAGGACGCATATTTAAAAGTAGCAGGTGGTTTGAAGTTAGATGAACCAGCTATTGATTTAGCTGTCGCTTTAAGTATAGCTTCAAGTTTCAGAGATAAATCTACAGCACCAACCGATGCAGTAATAGGAGAAGTAGGATTAACTGGAGAAATAAGAAGAGTATCAAGAATTGAACAACGTGTACAAGAAGCAGCTAAATTAGGATTTCAACGTGCTATTATTCCTAGAAAAAATTTGGGAGGATGGACAATTCCGGATGGGATTGAGGTAGTTGGTGTATCTAATTTAGGAGAAGCGCTTCGTTTGACATTAGGAGGCTAGGCTATGGAAGAAAACAAGCAACGTGTCAAAAGTATGATTAATATTTTACAACTTGTGGCCCCGGGAACACCACTGCGCGAAGGGATAGATAATGTACTTCGCGCACAAACAGGAGGATTAATTGTTCTTGGATATAATGAGCAGATTAAAAGTATTGTTGATGGAGGTTTTCATATTAATTGTGCATTCTCCCCGGCTAGTTTATACGAATTAGCAAAAATGGATGGGGCACTTATTTTAAATGAAACTGGAAGTAAAATTTTGATTTCGAATGCACAGTTAGTTCCAGAGTCATCTATCGACTCTATCGAGACGGGTATGCGCCACCGGACGGCGGAGCGTGTAGCAAAGCAGACAGGCAGCCTTGTTGTGGCTATTTCACAAAGACGTAACGTAATTACGCTATATCAAGGGAATTTACGTTATACACTAAAAGATATAGGTGTTATTTTAACAAAGGCAAATCAAGCTATTCAAACGTTAGAAAAATATAAGGCTGTATGGAATGATGGAATTACGAATTTGGGTATTCTAGAATTTGAAGAGGTTGTTACAATGTCCGAGGTCGTTCATGTTTTACATAGTGTTGAAATGGTACTACGTATTAAAAATGAAATATTGAGCTATATTCATGAATTGGGAACAGAAGGTAGGTTAATTCGTTTACAACTTACGGAACTACTAGCCGATTTAGAAGCAGAAGCGGCGCTATTAATTAAAGATTACTATCAAGAAAAAACACAAGACCATCATCAAATTTTGAAAAAGTTACAAGAACTTGCGAATACACAACTTCTAGAGGATAGTGATTTAGTTAAATTGCTTGGATACCCGGGACAAATGAGTTTAGAAGAAAGTGTGACGCCGAGAGGATACCGAATCACAAGTAAGATTTCGCGTGTTCCACCACTTATCATTGAAAATTTAATTAATCGATTTAAAACTTTGCAAGGCGTTTGTCGTGCAACGATTAATGAATTAGATGATGTGGAAGGAATTGGGGAAGTCAGGGCGAAGAAAATACGAGAAGGCCTAAAAAGAATTCAAGAGCATCTCTATATGAGTAGACACAATTAAGAATATTACATTGATTCCATAATATAACGACACTAGAACATTTTTGGTATATGATATGATATATTGGTAAATAAAACTATTTATAAAAAAACACGTCCGCTTTTGCATTCGGCGTTTTGATTAGCGAAACAATGGTTAATAATGAGTAGGAGGTGGTTGGATGTTAAAACGGATTGTACAGCTCTTCTTTTTAGTAATCGGAGGAGCGTTAGGGATTTACTTAATCCCAAAAGTTATTAACGTATTAGACATCGGTGCCGTTCCTTTGTTGGAAGGATCGTATGTTCGTGCAATTATTGGTGCAATTATTTTATTTTTAACAACATTTTGGCTTGTAGATTATATTGTTCAACTTATTAAGCATATTGAAGAGGCTCTTGTAAAAGCGCCTGTAGCAGATGTTTTATTTGGTACATTAGGTTTAATCTCTGGGCTTATTGTTGCGTATTTAATTTTAATACCAATTCGTGAATTTACAATTCCAGTTATTAGTACAGTGTTGCAAGTGTTCTTTACTCTTTTACTAGGATATTTAGGATTCCAAGTAGGGTTTAAAAAGAGGAATGAATTGCTAGGGTTATTTACATTACCACAACGTGGGAAGAAGAAAAATAATAATAGCGAGAATGAAGAACCAGAAAATGAGGTAGAAGAATCTTTAGCACATTGGAAAATTCTCGATACAAGTGTAATTATCGATGGACGTATTGCTGATATTTGCCAAACAAAGTTTTTAGAAGGAACAATTGTCATTCCACAATTCGTGTTAGAAGAACTTCAGCACATTGCCGATTCTTCTGATGCTTTAAAACGTAATCGTGGTCGCAGAGGATTAGACATTTTAAATCGTATTCAAAAAGAGATGCCGATTCCGGTAGAAATTTATGAAGGCGATTTTGATGATATTCAGGAAGTGGATAGCAAACTTGTAAAGTTGGCGAAAATCACTGGTGGAACGGTAGTAACGAATGATTTCAACTTAAACAAAGTCTCTGAATTACAAGGGGTAACAGTGTTAAACATTAACGATTTAGCTAATGCAATTAAACCTGTTGTACTCCCAGGTGAAGAATTAAGTGTTTATGTTGTAAAAGATGGAAAAGAACAAAATCAAGGTGTGGCATATTTAGATGACGGCACGATGATTGTAGTAGAAGATGGTAGAGAATATGTAGGCTCACAACTTGATGTACTTGTTACGAGTGTGTTACAAACATCGGCGGGGCGCATGATTTTTGCCAAACGTAAATTATTAGAAAAAGCATTGTAAGTAGAGGATTATTAATATGTATACATTAATTATTCCAGCAGCTGGTCAGGGAAAGCGGATGGGTGCTGGCAAAAATAAGTTGTTCTTACTTATTAATGAAGTACCGATTATTGTGCATACGTTACGTGCTTTTGAAAAGGATAAAGCATGTAAAAATATTATTATGGCAATTAACGAAGAAGAGCGTCCATATTTTGAAGAGTTAATGCAGAAGTATCCGGTTGAAAAGCCAGTACAATTTATTCAAGGTGGAGCTGAAAGACAAGATAGTGTATATAATGCGATTAAGCATACGACTGATGTTGAGTATGTTCTTGTACATGACGGTGCGCGCCCGTTCGTAACGAATAAAGTAATCCAAGATGTATTAACTGCAGCAGAAAAATATGGAGCTTCCATTTGTGCGGTGCCAGTGAAAGATACTGTTAAGAAAGTAGAGCAGGGTGTTGTTGTCGAAACGGTAGAAAGATCGCAACTTAAAGCTGTACAAACACCGCAAGGGTTCTCTGTTTCGCTTTTGTTAGAAGCTCATAGAAGTGCGAAGCAGAGTTGTTTCCTTGGTACAGATGATGCAAGTCTCGTAGAACGTATCGGGAAGCAAGTAGGTGTAGTAGAGGGGAGTTACTATAATATTAAAGTGACGACCCCAGAGGATTTACTAATTGCTGAAAGTTTTCTTCACGTTCAAAAGAAATGATAGCAATGATTATAGCGAAGAAAAGCTCGGCAACGGCCGGGCTTTTCTTTATAAGGATAGCGATATAATATAGAATCATAAAGCTCAGTAGTTTAGCTCGAGGAGGATGTAAAAATGTTTCGAATTGGACAAGGTTTTGATGTGCATGAATTCGCGGAAGGTAGACCGTTAATTATTGGTGGAATTACAATTCCACATGAGAAAGGATTAATCGGTCACTCTGATGCAGACGTATTATTACATACAATCGCGGATGCGTGTTTAGGTGCAATTGCAGCAGGAGATATCGGGAAACATTTCCCTGATACAGACCCAGCCTTTAAAGATGCTGATTCAGCTGTATTGTTGCAAAAGGTTTGGGAGTTTGTGCGTGAACAAGGTTATGAATTAGGGAATTTAGATTGTACAATTATTGCTCAAAAGCCGAAAATGGCACCACATATTGAAAGTATGCGTAAACGCATTAGTGAACTATTAGAAACGTCTATTGATAATGTCAATGTAAAGGCAACAACAACAGAAAAATTAGGATTTACAGGTAGAGAAGAAGGAATTGCTTCTCAAGCAGTTGTTTTATTACAGAAAAAATAATGGTTTTTAATTCGTAAGATGGATAATCACATTTTTTTGGTGTACAATTATAGAATGTGTTGACATTAAGAATGGAAGGTGTACCAATTATGGAAAAGCAAGTGAGAGTGCGCTATGCGCCAAGTCCAACAGGACACTTACATATCGGAAATGCGCGTACGGCATTATTTAATTATTTATTTGCTCGTCATCAAGATGGTAAGTTTATTATTCGTATTGAAGATACTGATGTAAAACGTAATGTTGCTGGTGGAGAAGAAAGCCAATTAAAATACTTGAAATGGCTCGGTATGGACTGGGATGAAGGTGTTGATGTTGGTGGTGAATTTGGACCATATCGTCAAACAGAGCGTTTAGATATTTATAAAAAGTTATATGAAGATTTATTAGAGCGTGGTTTAGCTTACAAATGTTATATGACAGAAGAAGAGCTAGAAGCAGAACGCGAAGGGCAAATTGCTCGTGGTGAAACACCTCGTTACGCAGGTAACCACCGTGATTTAACTGAAGCGCAAGTGAAAGAATTTGAAGCTGAGGGACGTATTCCAAGTATTCGTTTCCGCGTACCAGCTGACCGTGATTACACATTTAAAGATATTGTAAAAGATGAAGTTGCATTCCATTCAAATGATTTCGGTGATTTCGTTATCGTGAAAAAAGATGGGATTCCAACTTATAACTTTGCAGTAGCAGTAGATGATCACTTAATGGAAATTACACACGTACTTCGTGGTGATGACCATATTTCAAACACGCCAAAACAAATGATGATTTATGAAGCTTTCGGTTGGGATATTCCGCAATTCGGTCATATGACTTTAATTGTAAATGAAAGCCGTAAAAAATTAAGTAAGCGTGATGAATCTATTATTCAATTTATTGAGCAATATAAAGAGCTTGGATATCTTCCAGAAGCAATCTTTAACTTTATTGCACTACTAGGTTGGTCGCCAGTAGGAGAAGAAGAAATCTTCTCTCAAGAAGAGTTTATCAAAATGTTTGATGCAGCTCGTTTATCAAAATCACCTGCATTATTTGATTCTCAAAAACTAAAATGGATGAACAACCAATATATGAAAAAGCAAGATTTAGATACGGTGGTAGAATTAAGCTTACCGCATTTAGTGAAGGCTGGACGTATAGGTGAAACTTTAAGTGAACAAGAACAAGCTTGGATTCGTGATGTAATTGCGTTATATCATGAACAAATGAGCTTTGGAGCTGAAATTGTAGAGCTTTCTGAAATGTTCTTCAAAGATCACGTTGATTATGAAGAAGAAGGACAAGAAGTATTAAAAGGTGAACAAGTACCAGAAGTACTTCGTGCATTTGCTGGTCAAGTAGAAGCACTAGAAGCTATGGAACCGGCAGCAATTAAGGCGGCTATTAAAGCGGTTCAAAAGGAAACAGGTCATAAAGGTAAAAACTTATTTATGCCAATCCGTGTTGCAACTACTGGTCAAACACATGGCCCAGAGCTTCCTAATGCTATTGCACTTCTTGGAAAAGAAAAAGTTTTAAATCGTCTTCAAAAAGTAATTGGTTAACATTTTCTAGGTTTAGAAATATAATAAGTATACTTAAAACCTAATAAGGAAAAGCGACGAGAAGGAGAAGTAGAAAATCAGGCTTTTTACAGAGAGAACCACCTTTAGGCTGGAAGTGGTTTATAAGCGGATTTTTGAAATGCCCCTTCGAGTCTTCTGCTGAACAGCAAATTGCTTTGCAAAACGTCTTAGGGCGTAAAGTAAGCAGAAGCGGTGTACACCGTTATCAGAGATGAGTTTGAGGCTTTTTTAGCCTAAACAGAGTGGAACCGCGCTTATAAGGCGTCTCTGTCAATATGACAGAGGCGTCTTTTTTATACCGTAAAATTGGTATGAGTATAAGTCTTATCCACGTGTATAAAGATTTAGGGGGATAAGTAGGGAGTTAGTTCACTCGAAAAAGCAGCCCATAAAGGGGAGGGAACGTCGATGTTTAAGAGGCTTCGGGAAGATATTGAAGTCGTTTTTGAACAGGATCCAGCGGCAAGAAGTTATTTCGAAGTCATTTTGACTTACTCTGGATTACATGCAGTTTGGGCCCATCGAATTGCACATGCTTTTTATAAAAAGAATTTCTTCTTTATTGCACGTTGGATCTCACAAGTTAGTCGTTTCTTTACTGGCATTGAGATTCATCCAGGAGCAACAATTGGTCGTCGTTTTTTCATTGACCATGGAATGGGGGTTGTAATTGGAGAAACGTGCGAAATTGGTGATAATGTAACGATCTACCAAGGAGTTACATTAGGTGGTACAGGTAAAGAAAAGGGAAAGAGGCACCCTACAATTCAAGATAATGTATTAATTGCAACGGGTGCTAAAGTACTAGGTTCTATTACAGTTGGAGAGAATTCTAAAATTGGAGCAGGTTCTGTCGTATTGAAAGAAGTCCCTGCACATTCTACAGTTGTAGGTATACCTGGCCGAGTCGTTATTCAAAATGGAGTAAAGATCGGTCAAGAATTAAATCATTCCGACCTTCCAGACCCAATTTTTGATAAATTAAAGGTCATGGAAGTAGAACTTGATAAATTGAAAAAACAACTTGAAGTAAAGGTAGAAAGGAAGGATAAAAATGACTATTCACATTTATAATACGTTAACACGTCAAAAGGAAGAGTTTACTCCATTAGAAGAAAATAAGGTAAAGATGTATGTATGCGGACCTACAGTTTATAACTATATTCACATTGGGAATGCAAGACCACCTATGGTATTTGATACGGTGCGTCGTTATTTAGAATATAAAGGGTACGATGTACAGTATGTATCTAACTTTACTGACGTAGATGATAAATTAATTAAAGCAGCAAATGAATTAGGTGAAGATGTGCCGACAATTGCGGACCGTTTTGTGGAAGCGTATTTTGAAGATGTAACGGCACTAGGTTGCAAACATGCAACAGTTCACCCGCGTGTAACGGAAAATA
Organism: Bacillus sp. TE9106W; assembly: GCF_054062215.1. Lineage (NCBI taxonomy): Bacteria > Bacillati > Bacillota > Bacilli > Caryophanales > Bacillaceae > Bacillus > Bacillus sp. TE9106W. The sequence goes on along the minus strand of NZ_JBSSFA010000023.1, from coordinate 45,300 downwards.
TGGATATCATTATTGAATTTATTCAAGAACTTGTGAATAAAGGATATGCATATGAATCCGAAGGGGATGTGTACTTTAGAACGAAGGAATTCGAAGGGTACGGTAAATTATCACATCAACCAATTGCGGACTTACGTCACGGCGCGCGTATTGAAGTAGGAGAAAAGAAACAAGACCCTCTTGATTTTGCTTTATGGAAAGCTGCGAAAGAAGGAGAAATCTTCTGGGAAAGCCCTTGGGGTCAAGGTCGCCCAGGCTGGCATATCGAGTGCTCGGCAATGGCGCGTAAATACTTAGGGGATACAATTGATATTCATGCTGGTGGTCAAGACTTGGCATTTCCTCATCATGAGAATGAAATCGCGCAGTCTGAGGCGTTAACAGGAAAAACATTTGCACGTTATTGGATGCACAATGGATATATTAATATTAATAATGAGAAAATGTCTAAGTCACTTGGGAACTTCATTTTAGTTCACGATATTATTAAGCAATATGATCCGCAGTTAATTAGATTCTTTATGCTATCAGTACATTATCGTCACCCAATTAATTTCAGTGAAGAGTTATTACAAAGCACAAATAACGGACTGGAAAGAATTAAAACGGCTTACGGTAATTTAAAACACCGTATGGAAAGTAGTACGGATTTAACAGATCATAATGAGAAATGGTTAGCTGACCTAGAAAAATTCCAAACTGCATTTGAAGAAGCGATGAATGATGACTTCAATACTGCTAATGCAATCACTGAGTTATATAATGTTGCAAATCATGCGAATCAATATTTACTGGAAGAACATACGTCCACAGTGGTAATTGAAGCATATGTAAAACAGCTTGAAACATTATTTGATATTTTAGGATTAGAATTAGCGCAAGAAGAGTTGCTTGATGAAGAAATTGAGGCACTTATTCAAAAACGCATTGAAGCTCGTAAAAATCGTGATTTTGCATTATCGGATCAAATTCGCGATGATTTAAAAGACCGCAACATTATTTTAGAAGATACCGCTCAAGGTACAAGATGGAAAAGAGGATAAGAATGATTGATGCAAAGCAATTAAACAGCTTAGCGTTAGCATATATGGGTGATGCGGTATATGAACAATATATCCGCTATCACCTACTTCAAAAAGGAAAAGTTCGTCCTAATCAGTTGCATCGATTAGGGACAAGCTTTGTTTCGGCAAAAGCACAGGCGAAAGTTGTTTATCATTTATTAGAGACAGCATTTTTAACTGAGGAAGAAGAAGCGGTACTGAGAAGAGGGCGTAATGCAAATTCAGGTACTGTTCCGAAAAATACGGATGTACAAACATACCGACATAGTACAGCCTTTGAAGCGCTGATTGGCTATCATCACTTATTAAATAATCGTGAAAGATTAGACGAAATTGTATATAAGGCAATTGCTGTTTTAGAAGAAAAGGAAGGGGGCACATCATCATGAGTAGTGAATATATTATTGGACGTAACCCTGTAATTGAAGCGTTACGATCAGGGAGAGATATTAATAAAATTTGGATCGCAGAAGGTGCTGCCAAAGGACAAGTACAAATTGTACTAGCGCTAGCGAAAGAAAATAAGATTATTTTACAACATGCACCAAAAAAGAAATTAGATCAATTAGTTGAGGGAAACCATCAAGGTGTAATTGCTCAAGTGGCCGCATATCAATATGCTGAGCTAGAAGATCTATTCAAAGTAGCAGAGAAGCGCAATGAAGATCCGTTCTTCTTAATTTTAGATGAAATTGAAGACCCGCATAACCTAGGTTCTATTATGCGTACTGCGGATGCAACAGGAGCTCATGGAATTATTATTCCGAAAAGAAGAGCTGTGGGACTTACAGCTTCAGTTGCGAAAGCATCTACCGGGGCAATTGAATATATTCCTGTTGCACGTGTAACGAATTTATCTCGTACAATCGATGAATTAAAAGAACGTGGACTTTGGATTGCTGGTACAGATGCAAAAGGGAAAACAGATTACCGTAATTTAGATGGTAAAATGCCAATTGGATTAGTAATTGGAAGTGAAGGAAAAGGTATGAGCCGTATTATTGGTGAAAAATGTGATTTCTTAATTACTTTACCGATGGTTGGTAAAGTTACATCCTTAAATGCTTCAGTGGCCGCAAGTTTGTTAATGTATGAGGTATATCGTAAACGTAACGAAATTGGTAAATAAAAAATGAACGATATTTTAATCGTTGACGGTTACAACATTATTGGAGCTTGGGGAGACTTGAAAAAACTACGGGATGTAGATTTGCAATCATCAAGAGATGCACTGATTGATAAGATGGCGGATTACCAAGGTTACACAGGTACAAAGGTAATGATAGTTTTTGATGCTTATACAGTCCACGGTATTGAAAAAAAGATGAAACAATCGCGTGTGGAAGTTATATTCACGAGGAAGAATCAAACTGCAGATGAAAAGATAGAGCAACTTGCAATTGAGCTTAGGAATATAAATACGCAAATATATGTTGCGACTTCTGATTATACGGAACAATGGGTTATATTTGCTCAAGGTGCGCTCCGGAAATCTGCGCGGGAATTAGAGCTGGAAGTACAAGCGATGGAGCAACAAGTAAGAAGGCGTACACAAGACACAAAAGAAAAGCAACCTGCTATGCGAAAGATATTTAGCAAGGATATTACAGAAAAGTTAGAAAAATTAAGAAGAGGAGAGCGTTGAAGCATTGACGCTCTTTGTCTTTTTACTGTATAATATTTCTAAATAAATAGCGGTCGGAGGGATCAAGGTGGAAGCAGGCTTCGTAAGTGTAGGCGACGTTACATTTCGTGATTTAGAAGATGAGGCAATCGTTGAGTTAGTTCGAAAAGGTAATACTGACGCTCTAGAATATTTGATTCACAAATATAAGAACTTTGTTCGCGCGAAATCGAGATCTTATTTCTTAGTGGGTGCCGATCGAGAAGATATTGTTCAAGAAGGTATGATTGGATTGTTTAAAGCGATTCGTGATTATAAAGAGGACAAGCTGTCTTCATTCAAAGCATTTGCTGAACTGTGTATCACTCGACAAATTATTACCGCTATTAAAACAGCAACCAGGCAAAAGCATATTCCGTTAAATTCGTATGTGTCTTTAGATAAACCGATTTATGACGAGGAATCCGATCGGACATTATTAGATGTTATTTCGGAAGCGAAGGTAACTGATCCTGAAGAAATGATTATAAGTCAGGAAGAATATACCGACATAGAATCTAAAATATCTGAATTATTAAGCGATTTAGAAAGAAAAGTGCTTTCTTTATATCTAGACGGTCGTTCTTATCAAGAGATTTCGGAACAGTTAAATAGACATGTGAAATCTATTGATAACGCTTTACAGAGAGTGAAGCGGAAATTGGAACGCTATATGGAAATGAGAGAGAGTACCACTTCAAATTAATAACAAGAGCTACAGGTGTAAAAAATCACCTGTTTTCTTTTTGTAGAGAGTACAAAAGGCATGTCATTGACATTGTCTTTTATTGTATGATACATTTTTAGGGACATAATGTTACAAGGTTGGTGTAACTAATGAGGAAAAAAGTTGTACTCTCATGTGAAGAGTGTAAAAATCGAAACTACTCTACGATGAAAGATACGAGCTCAGTAGAGCGACTTGAAATAAAGAAATTTTGTAAAACATGCAATCAGCATACAGTTCACAAGGAAACAAAATAAATAATTGAAATAATACACTGGAGGTCCCGTAGATGCGTTTAACGAACTTTTTCGGCGATGTAGGTCGCGAAATGAAAAAAGTAAGTTGGCCTAAAAAAGATGAATTACTCCGTTCAACAGCGACTGTTATCGCTACAGTTGTCTTCTTTGCGATTTTCTTCGCAGTAGTTGATATGGGCATTTCTTCTTTAATTCGGTTAATTCTTGGTTAATTCTTGAATAAGAAGCACTTATCCATGATATAATGTTATTTATAAGAACTGTGTAAAAGCCCGGTGAACGGGTTTTTTCATTTGCGCAAAAAAATGTACGTCAGGGAGGGAAGGACGCTCGTCCTAAATGAATGGAAAAAAGTTGGTATGTTGTCCATACTTATTCTGGATATGAAAATAAAGTAAAAGCAAACCTAGAGAAACGTGTAGAATCAATGGGTATGCAAGATAAAATTTTCCGTGTTGTTGTCCCGGAAGAAGTAGAAGTAGAAATGAAAAACGGTAAAGAAAAATTAATGAAAAGAAAAGTGTTCCCAGGTTATGTATTAGTAGAATTAATCATGACTGATGACTCTTGGTATGTTGTACGTAACACGCCGGGTGTAACTGGGTTCGTTGGCTCTTCTGGTTCTGGATCTAAACCATCACCTCTATTAGAAGAGGAAGTTGTTACCATTATGAAACATATGGGAATGGACAACGAAGTGGTTGATTTCGACTTTGAACTTCATGAGACAGTACGTGTAAATGAGGGACCATTCGCAGATTATACAGGTGCTATCGAAGAAATTGATGTGGAGAAGAAGAAGGTTAGCGTACTTGTGGACATGTTTGGTCGCGAGACTCCAGTTGAACTTGACTTCCATCAAATTGAAAAATTATAAAATGAAACTTGAAATGAATTGTAAAAAGTGATAATATCTTTTAAGTCAGTACGTCTTCGTTATCGGAGACGTTTTTTGAAAGATTTTATCCTTACAGATAAAATATGACGTGGGAGGGCAAATCACTGTCCAATTGACCACATCACGGACTTAAGGAGGTGTGTCTCGTGGCTAAAAAGGTAATTAAAATGGTAAAACTTCAAATTCCTGCAGGTAAAGCTAACCCAGCTCCACCAGTTGGTCCAGCATTAGGACAAGCAGGTGTTAACATCATGGGCTTCTGTAAAGAGTTTAACGCTCGTACAGCAGATCAAGCTGGTCTTATCATCCCTGTTGAAATTACGGTATTTGAGGACCGTTCATTCACTTTCATTACTAAAACTCCTCCTGCTGCTGTTCTTCTTAAGAAAGTAGCTGGTATTGAGTCTGGTTCTGGTGAACCAAACCGTAATAAAGTGGCAACTGTTAAGCGTGATAAAGTACGCGAAATCGCTGAAACTAAAATGCCTGACCTAAACGCTGCTAGTGTAGAAGCTGCAATGCGTATGGTTGAAGGTACTGCACGCAGTATGGGCATCGTTATCGAAGACTAATTCGATTTGTTTTTTAAAAAAGGTTGCGGGTCTGGAATTCCAATTCGCAACCTTTATTATCGTAAATGATTATCGTTTTTAAATAAATGGATGGCGCGCATCCTCAGGTTATACCTGAAAATAAGCGTAAACGTGGGAGGTTATTCCGCTAAAACCACATTCGAGGAGGAAATAAAAATGGCTAAAAGAGGTAAAAAGTACGTAGAAGCTGCAAAGCTTGTTGATCGTGCAGCTGCTTACTCTGCAACAGAAGCAGTAGAATTAGTAAAGAAAACAAACACAGCTAAATTTGATGCAACTGTAGAAGCTGCATTCCGTTTAGGTGTTGACCCTAAGAAAGCTGACCAACAAATCCGTGGTGCAGTTGTTCTTCCACACGGTACTGGTAAAGTACAACGTGTATTAGTATTCGCTAAAGGTGAAAAAGCTAAAGAAGCTGAAGCTGCTGGAGCTGACTTCGTAGGCGATGCTGATTACATCGGTAAAATCCAACAAGGTTGGTTCGATTTCGATGTAGTAGTAGCAACTCCTGACATGATGGGTGAAGTTGGTAAACTTGGTCGCGTATTAGGACCTAAAGGTTTAATGCCAAACCCTAAAACTGGAACAGTTACTTTCGATGTAACTAAAGCTGTTAACGAAATCAAAGCTGGTAAAGTTGAATACCGCGTTGATAAAGCTGGTAACATCCACGTTCCAATCGGTAAAGTATCTTTCGAAGATGCTAAATTAGTAGAAAACTTCAGAACAATTGCTGACACTTTACAAAAAGTTAAGCCAGCTGCTGCAAAAGGTACTTACATGAAGAACGTAACAGTTGCTTCTACAATGGGACCTGGCGTACGTGTAGACGTTTCTACATTAGCGTAAATTTTGGAAGTTGACTTCATAAAGAAGTTCTAATATAATCATTTATGTTGTGAATTTAATTAGTGTACCGTAGACAGTAGGTGTCAATAGACTTAATTTCCTACCTAGGTGTTAATATACGAAGCGGAATTTTTTTCTGTGACTATATGCCTCCATGTCTACAAGTTGGGCATGGAGGTTTTTAGTGCACTTTCGGTACATCTTCTATATAATCTACAGGAGGTGTAATAACATGAGCAAAGTAATCGAAACTAAACAACAAGTTGTAACTGAAATCGCGGACAAACTTCGCGCTAGTAAATCTACAATCGTTGTTGACTACCGTGGTTTAACAGTTTCTGAAGCAACAGAATTACGTAAGCAATTACGTGAAGCTGGCGTTGAGTTCAAAGTTTACAAAAACTCTCTAACTCGTCGTGCTGCAGAATCTGCTGAAATGGCTGAGTTAAATGAATTCTTAACAGGACCAAACGCAATCGCGTTCAGTAACGAGGATGTAGTTGCTCCTGCGAAAGTATTAAACGACTTCGCTAAAGATCATGAAGCTTTAGAAATTAAAGCGGGCGTAATCGAAGGTAAACTTGTAACACTTGATGAGGTTAAAGCTATCGCTACTCTTCCATCACGTGAAGGCTTACTTTCTATGCTTCTTAGCGTTCTTCAAGCTCCAATCCGTAACCTTGCACTTGCTACTAAAGCAGTTGCAGATCAAAAGGAAGAGCAAGGCGCTTAATTTTTTAAAAGATAATTACGTATTATCGATAAAACAATACAAACCTATTTAAGGGAGGATATTTACAATGACTAAAGAACAAATCATTGAAGCAGTTAAATCTATGACTGTATTAGAACTTAACGACTTAGTAAAAGCTATCGAGGAAGAATTCGGCGTAACTGCTGCTGCTCCTGTAGCTGTTGCTGGTGGCGCTGGAGAAGCTGCTGCTGAGAAAACTGAATTTGATGTGGAACTAACTAGCGCTGGTGCACAAAAAATCAAAGTTATCAAAGTTGTTCGTGAAATCACTGGTCTTGGCTTAAAAGAAGCTAAAGAATTAGTTGACAACACTCCAAAAGTAATCAAAGAAGCTGCTGCTAAAGAAGAAGCTGAAGAAATCAAAGCTAAACTTGAAGAAGTTGGCGCTGCTGTAGAAGTTAAGTAATTAACTTTTGATGCTTTAAAAAAAGCTCGCTCTCATGCGAGCTTTTTTTTTAACTGTAAAGAAAAGAGGTGGCCATATGGCAGACCATTATTTTTCTAACGACCCTTCTAGTAAAAGTGACCGTAAGCGGTGGGGATTTACCCTTCGTGGATCTCAATTTACTTTCTTATCTGACCATGGGGTGTTCTCGAAAAACGAAGTGGACTTTGGTTCTCGTCTTTTAATTGAAGCGTTTCAAGTGCCAGATATTAAAGGTGATATATTAGACGTAGGTTGTGGATATGGGCCAATTGGTTTATCGTTAGCGAAAGAGTTTCAAGACCGTAAAGTTCACATGGTGGATGTGAATGAAAGGGCGCTTGAGCTTGCGAAAGAAAATGCCGCTAACAATAAAATTGGAAATGTGCACATTTTTCAAAGTAGCGTCTATGAAAACGTAGATGGTATGTATGCTGCTATTCTATCTAATCCTCCAATTCGTGCAGGTAAAGATGTCGTGCATGAGATTTTAGAAAAAGCTGTAGAACATTTAGTTCCGGGTGGAGAGTTGTGGATTGTTATTCAAAAGAAGCAAGGTGCACCATCTGCACTGAAGAAACTAGAGGAAGTATTTTCTGAAGTCGAAGTTGTAGAAAAGAAAAAAGGATATTATATCATAAAATCAAAAAAACGTTGACGGTTATTTTTGGCTATGTTAACATTATACAATGCCAATATATGATTTTCTGCGTTGAGAAAGATGTATATTTTTGTTTCTCTTGGAAAAGATAGTAAAATCAGCAGATTATGAAACAGAATGATGGTTTTCTTATAGAAGCCATTTTTCTTTTTTGAGCAGGTAGAAAGACTCAACGTATTTATCTTTAAGAGAAAAAAGACTACGCTAAATAGCAGTAGTTGTATTTATTTGTGATTTTGCACAAATTTTTTTGTGCATTTATAATACTCATGATTTGAGGGGTGAAGCAGTTGACAGGTCAACTAGTTCAATACGGACGCCACCGCCAACGAAGAAGTTATGCCCGTATTAGTGAAGTATTAGAGTTACCAAATCTTATCGAAATTCAAACCTCTTCTTATCAGTGGTTTCTTGATGAGGGTTTGCGAGAAATGTTCCAAGACATTTCTCCGATTGAAGACTTTACGGGAAATCTATCGCTTGAATTTATCGACTACAGCTTAGGTGAACCTAAATACTCTGTAGACGAATGCAAAGAGCGTGATGTGACGTATGCAGCACCACTTCGTGTAAAAGTGCGTCTAATCAACAAGGAAACTGGTGAAGTAAAAGAACAAGATGTGTTCATGGGAGATTTCCCACTCATGACAGAGACTGGAACATTCGTAATTAACGGTGCAGAACGTGTTATCGTTTCCCAGTTAGTTCGCTCTCCAAGCGTATACTATAGTGGCAAAGTGGATAAAAACGGAAAACGTGGTTTTACTGCTACTGTAATTCCAAACCGCGGAGCTTGGTTAGAGTATGAGACAGATGCTAAGGATGTTGTATATGTGCGTATTGACCGTACGCGTAAACTTCCTGTAACTGTTTTGTTACGCGCATTAGGGTTTGGCTCTGATCAAGAAATCACCGAGCTTTTAGGTGATAACGAATACTTAAGCAACACATTAGAAAAAGACAACACAGATAGCACAGAAAAAGCATTGCTTGAAATTTATGAGCGTCTACGCCCTGGTGAACCACCAACAGTAGAAAATGCTAAGAGCTTACTTGTGTCTCGTTTCTTCGATCCAAAGCGCTACGATTTAGCAAATGTAGGTCGCTACAAGATCAACAAGAAGTTACACATTAAAAACAGATTGTTTAATCAACGTTTAGCTGAAACATTAGTGGATCCAGAAACTGGTGAAATTTTAGCGGCAGAAGGAACAATCTTAGATCGTCGTACACTTGATCGCATTTTACCTTACTTAGAGAAAAACATTGGATTCAAAACAGCGAAACCAATGGGTGGAGTGGTAGAAGGCGATGTTGAGCTGCAATCTATTAAGATTTATGCTCCTGAGTCAGAAGGCGAACGTGTAATTAATGTAATTGGTAATGCAAACATTACTCGTGATGTAAAACACATCACACCAGGTGATATCCTTGCTTCTATCAGTTACTTCTTCAACCTACTATACAAAGTAGGGGATACAGATGATATCGACCACTTAGGAAACCGTCGTCTGCGTTCTGTTGGAGAACTATTACAAAATCAATTCCGTATCGGTCTTTCTCGTATGGAACGTGTTGTTCGTGAGAGAATGTCGATCCAAGATACAAATGCAATTACACCACAGGCATTAATTAATATTCGTCCTGTTATTGCATCTATTAAAGAGTTCTTCGGAAGTTCTCAGTTATCTCAGTTCATGGACCAAACAAACCCATTAGCAGAGTTAACTCACAAACGAAGACTATCTGCATTAGGACCGGGTGGTTTAACGCGTGAGCGCGCAGGCTTTGAAGTACGTGACGTTCACTACTCTCACTATGGTCGTATGTGTCCGATTGAAACACCAGAGGGACCAAACATCGGTTTGATTAACTCATTATCTTCATTCGCGAAAGTAAATGAGTTTGGTTTCATTGAAACACCATACCGTCGTGTTGACCCAGAAACTGGTCTTGTAACAGGGCATGTTGATTATTTAACAGCAGATGAAGAAGATAATTATGTTGTAGCCCAAGCGAATATGAAATTATCTGAAGAAGGAGAATTCCTTGATGAAGATATCGTAGCTCGTTTCCGTGGTGAAAACATTGTCACAAATAAAGAACGCATCGACTACATGGATGTATCACCAAAACAAGTAGTGTCGGCAGCGACAGCTTGTATTCCGTTCTTAGAAAACGATGACTCTAACCGCGCACTTATGGGAGCGAACATGCAACGTCAGGCGGTTCCGTTAATGAATCCGGAATCACCGATTGTAGGTACAGGTATGGAGTACGTATCAGCAAAAGACTCAGGTGCTGCAGTAATCTGTAAACACCCTGGTATTGTTGAGCGCGTAGAAGCACGTGAAGTTTGGGTACGTCGCTATGTAGAAGTTGACGGTCAAACAGTAAAAGGCGACTTAGATCGCTACAAAATGCAAAAATTCATTCGTTCTAACCAAGGAACTTGCTACAACCAACGTCCAATTGTAAGTGTTGGAAATGAAGTTGTAAAAGGTGAAATCCTTGCGGATGGTCCTTCTATGGAATTAGGTGAACTAGCACTTGGACGTAACGTGCTTGTTGGCTTCATGACTTGGGATGGTTATAACTACGAGGATGCGATCATTATGAGTGAGCGCCTTGTAAAAGATGATGTGTACACTTCTATTCATATTGAAGAATATGAGTCAGAAGCTCGTGATACGAAGCTTGGACCAGAAGAAATTACACGTGACATTCCAAACGTTGGGGAAGATGCATTACGCAACCTTGACGAGCGCGGTATCATTCGCGTTGGTGCGGAAGTAAAAGATGGAGATTTACTTGTTGGTAAAGTAACGCCTAAAGGTGTAACAGAATTAACAGCTGAAGAACGTCTATTACATGCTATCTTTGGAGAAAAAGCGCGTGAAGTACGTGATACATCACTACGTGTACCACACGGTGGTGGCGGTATTATCTTAGACGTAAAAGTATTCAACCGTGAAGATGGCGATGAATTGCCACCAGGCGTGAATCAACTTGTACGTGCATATATCGTTCAAAAACGTAAAATTTCTGAAGGTGACAAGATGGCCGGACGTCACGGTAACAAAGGTGTTATCTCTCGTATTTTACCAGAAGAAGATATGCCTTACTTACCAGACGGTACGCCAATCGACATCATGTTAAACCCATTAGGGGTACCATCTCGTATGAATATCGGTCAGGTATTAGAGCTTCATCTTGGTATGGCAGCAAGATACCTTGGTATTCACATTGCAACACCAGTATTCGATGGTGCTCGTGAGGAAGATGTTTGGGGCACAATTGAAGAAGCTGGTATGGCAAATGACGCGAAAACAATCCTGTATGACGGACGTACTGGTGAACCGTTCGATAACCGTGTATCTGTTGGTGTCATGTATATGATCAAACTTGCGCACATGGTTGACGATAAACTTCATGCTCGTTCTACTGGACCATACTCACTTGTAACGCAGCAGCCTCTTGGAGGTAAAGCTCAGTTCGGTGGACAGCGTTTCGGTGAGATGGAGGTTTGGGCACTTGAAGCTTACGGTGCTGCTTATACTCTTCAAGAAATCTTAACAGTGAAGTCTGATGATGTTGTTGGACGTGTTAAGACGTATGAAGCAATTGTTAAAGGCGAAAATGTTCCAGAACCAGGCGTTCCTGAATCATTCAAAGTATTGATTAAAGAGCTGCAAAGTTTAGGTATGGACGTTAAAATGATGTCTAGCGACGATACAGAAATTGAAATGCGTGATACGGAAGATGACGATGATCATCAATCAGCAGATAAATTGAATGTCGAAGTTGAGACAACTAAGGAATAATTGGGATAACCTGTAGACTAAAAGGGAGGTAGGCCCCTTGATAGATGTAAATAACTTTGAATATATGAAGATTGGACTTGCTTCACCTGACAAGATTCGTTCTTGGTCATACGGTGAAGTTAAGAAACCAGAAACAATTAACTATCGTACGTTAAAGCCTGAAAAAGATGGCTTGTTCTGTGAGCGTATTTTCGGACCACAAAAGGACTGGGAATGTCATTGCGGAAAATACAAACGTGTACGTTATAAAGGTGTAGTTTGTGATCGATGTGGCGTTGAAGTAACGCGTGCGAAAGTACGTCGTGAACGTATGGGTCATATCGAATTAGCTGCTCCTGTATCTCATATTTGGTATTTCAAAGGTATCCCGAGCCGCATGGGACTTGTCTTAGACATGTCCCCTCGCGCGCTTGAAGAAGTAATTTATTTCGCTTCTTATGTTGTAACAGAAAGTGGAGATACACCACTTGATAAGAAGCAATTACTTTCTGAAAAAGAATACCGTGCATATCGTGATCGATATGGTAGCACATTCCAAGCTGCTATGGGTGCAGAAGCGATTAAAAAGCTATTACAAGACATCGATTTAGATAAAGAAGTAGACTTCTTAAAAGAAGAATTAAAAACAGCACAAGGACAACGCCGTACTCGTGCTATTAAACGTCTAGAAGTATTAGAAGCATTCCGTAACTCTGGAAATGAGCCATCTTGGATGATCTTAGATGTTCTACCAGTAATCCCACCAGAACTACGACCAATGGTACAGTTAGATGGTGGACGTTTTGCTACTTCTGACTTAAACGACTTATACCGTCGTGTAATTAACCGTAACAACCGTTTAAAACGTCTATTGGACTTAGGTGCACCAAGCATTATCGTTCAAAACGAAAAACGTATGTTACAAGAAGCTGTAGACGCATTAATCGATAATGGTCGTCGTGGCCGTCCAGTTACTGGACCAGGTAACCGTCCATTAAAATCTTTATCTCACATGCTTAAAGGTAAACAAGGACGTTTCCGTCAAAACTTATTAGGTAAACGTGTTGACTACTCTGGTCGTTCTGTAATCGTTGTAGGACCGAACTTAAAGATGTATCAATGTGGATTACCGAAAGAGATGGCGCTTGAACTGTTCAAACCTTTCGTAATGAAAGAGTTAGTTGAAAAAGGATTAGCACACAACATTAAGAGTGCGAAACGTAAAATCGAGCGTGTACAACCTGAAGTTTGGGACGTTTTAGAATCTGTGATTAAAGAACATCCAGTACTTCTAAACCGCGCACCGACACTTCACCGTCTTGGTATTCAGGCGTTTGAACCTACATTAGTAGAAGGTCGCGCAATCCGTCTTCACCCACTTGTATGTACTGCATACAACGCGGACTTTGACGGTGACCAAATGGCCGTTCACGTACCTTTATCATCAGAAGCACAAGCAGAAGCTCGTCTTCTTATGTTAGCGGCACAAAACATCTTGAACCCGAAAGACGGTAAACCAGTTGTTACTCCATCTCAGGATATGGTATTAGGTAACTACTACTTAACACTTGAGCGTGAAGGTGCAATCGGTGAAGGTATGGTCTTCAAAGATGCGAACGAAGCATTACTTGCATATCAAAATGGATATGTACATCTTCATACGCGTGTTGCAGTAGCTGCAAGTGCAGTAAACAACGCAACATTTACTGAAGAGCAAAAGAATATGCTTCTATTAACAACAGTTGGTAAATTAATATTTAACGAAATCTTACCAGAGTCGTTCCCTTATATTAATGAACCAACAAATTCAAACCTTGAAAAAGAAACACCAGCGAAATATTTCGTTGAAAAAGGTGCGAACATTAAAGAGATTATTGCTAGTCGCGAAGAAGTGGCACCATTCAGCAAGAAAATCCTTGGTAACATCATTGCGGAAGTGTTTAAACGTTTCAAAATTACAGAAACGTCTCGCATGCTTGACCGTATGAAAAACTTAGGATTCAAGTACTCTACAAAAGCTGGTATTACAGTTGGGGTATCTGACATTCTTGTATTAGGTGAAAAAGATGAAATTCTCCACGAAGCACAAGCAAAAGTAGATAATGTAATTAAACAATTCCGTCGCGGTTTAATCACGGAAGAAGAACGTTACGATCGCGTTATCTCTATTTGGAGTAATGCAAAAGATGTTATCCAAGGAAAACTGATGAAGTCCTTGAATAAACGCAACCCAATCTTCATGATGAGTGATTCCGGTGCCCGTGGTAACGCATCGAACTTTACTCAGCTTGCTGGTATGCGTGGTCTGATGGCCAATCCATCTGGTCGTATCATCGAACTTCCAATCAAATCAAGTTTCCGTGAAGGTTTAACAGTACTTGAGTACTTCATCTCTACGCATGGTGCGCGTAAAGGTCTTGCCGATACAGCACTGAAAACTGCCGATTCTGGTTACTTAACACGTCGTCTTGTTGACGTTGCACAAGATGTAATCGTTCGTGAAGATGATTGTGGAACAGATCGCGGTTTATTAATTGGTGCGATTAAAGAGGGTAATGAAGTTATTGAGTCATTATATGATCGTCTTGTTGGACGTTTTGCAAGAAAAACTGTAAAACATCCTGAAACAGGTGAAGTATTAGTTGCTGAAAATCAATTAATTACTGAAGATATCGCTCATATTGTTGAAAACTCGGGTGTTGAAACTGTAAACATTCGTTCAGCGTTTACGTGTAACACTCGCCATGGTGTATGTAAGAAGTGTTACGGTCGTAACTTAGCAACTGGAACAGACGTAGAAGTAGGGGAAGCGGTAGGTATTATCGCAGCTCAATCTATCGGTGAGCCAGGTACACAGTTAACGATGCGTACGTTCCATACAGGTGGGGTTGCCGGAGATGATATCACTCAAGGTTTACCTCGTATCCAAGAGATCTTCGAAGCTCGTAATCCGAAAGGTCAGGCTGTTATCAGTGAAATCGACGGTGTTATCGCAGCGATCAACGATGTTAAAGATCGCCAAGAAGTAGTTGTACAGGGTGAAGTTGAAGCTCGTACGTATGCTATTCCTTATGGTGCTCGTCTGAAAGTAATTCCAGGACAGAAAATTAGCCACGGTAAAGAGTTAACAGAAGGTTCTATTGATCCGAAAGAATTACTAAAAGTAACAGACATTACGGCAGTTCAAGAATACTTATTACGTGAAGTTCAAAAAGTATACCGTATGCAAGGGGTAGAAATTGGTGACAAACACGTAGAAGTAATGGTACGCCAAATGTTACGTAAAGTACGTGTGAGTGATGCAGGTGAAACAGATGTATTACCAGGAACATTACTAGATATTCATCAGTTTACTGATGCGAATGCGAAGGTGTTACTGCAAGGTAAACAACCAGCAACAGCTAGACCTGTTCTACTTGGTATTACAAAAGCTTCACTTGAAACAGATTCATTCTTATCTGCAGCATCGTTCCAAGAAACAACTCGTGTCTTAACTGATGCAGCGATTAAGGGTAAACGCGATGAGCTTCTAGGATTGAAAGAAAATGTTATTATCGGTAAACTTGTTCCTGCTGGAACAGGTATGAATCGTTATCGCAAAGTGGATCTTGTTAAAACTACACAAGATGACATGAATGTAGAAAACGATGAAGTTTATGTGGAACAGTAAAATTTTCCGTCGTAAATTTTGTATAAAAACAGTTAATCCTAGTTGACATTGTATGAGTCAAAATGTTACTATAAGCAAGGTTGCTCCTGAACGATGCTTTGGAGGATATTTATATGTCTTATCAAAAAGTGTCAAATGCTGAAAATGTAGTCGTTGGTCATAAACGTACATTGGAAGCAATCAAAAATGGTATAGTTAAAGAAGTTGTCATTGCAGAAGATGCTGATATGCGGTTAACCCATGTTATCATTCGCACTGCATTGCAACATAACATACCCATAACCAAAGTTGAATCAGTTCGTAAACTTGGAAAAGTTGCGGGGATTCAAGTGGGAGCTTCAGCAATAGGAATAATAAGTTAAAACTGTTTTTGTGAGGAGAGAGCATTTGCTCTCCCTTGCAAAAACTTTGTTTTCAACTAATAATGAACCACCTGGATATGTGGTCATACAAACATGCGAAGGGAGGATAATCAAATGCCTACTATTAACCAATTAGTGAGAAATGGTCGTACTGATAAAGTATGGAAATCTAAATCACCTGCGTTAAACAAAGGTTTTAACTCTTTAAAGAAAAAATCAACTGATATCTCTGCACCTCAAAAACGTGGTGTATGTACTCGTGTTGGTACAATGACTCCAAAGAAACCTAACTCAGCGTTACGTAAATATGCTCGTGTTCGTTTAACAAATGGTATTGAGGTAACAGCATACATCCCAGGTATCGGTCACAACTTACAAGAGCACAGCGTAGTATTAATTCGCGGTGGTCGTGTAAAAGACTTACCAGGGGTACGTTACCACATCGTTCGTGGTGCGCTTGATACAGCTGGTGTTGACAAGCGTATGCAAGGCCGTTCTAAATACGGTACTAAAAAGCCTAAAGCGGCTAAGAAATAATAACTTTTTAATGAAAGGAGGAACTCAATATGCCTCGTAAAGGACCTGTTGCAAAACGTGACGTGTTACCAGATCCAATGTACAATTCGAAGCTAGTAACACGCCTTATCAACAAAATGATGGTTGACGGTAAAAAAGGTAAATCTCAAACAATTCTTTATAATGCGTTCGATATCGTAAGCGAACGTACTGGTAAAGAGCCAATGGAAGTATTCGAGCAAGCTCTTAAGAACATTATGCCTGTTCTTGAAGTACGCGCTCGTCGTGTTGGTGGTGCTAACTACCAAGTTCCAGTTGAGGTTCGTCCAGAACGCCGTACAACTTTAGGTCTTCGTTGGTTAGTAAACTACGCTCGTCTTCGTGGTGAAAAAACTATGGAAGAGCGTCTTGCTAACGAAATCTTAGATGCAGCTAACAACGCTGGTGCATCTGTTAAGAAACGTGAAGACACTCATAAAATGGCAGAAGCTAACAAAGCATTTGCTCATTACCGTTGGTAGGATTCAACGTAAAATAAATGTAAGCATAAACCGCTTTATTTGTCGCTTATGGAAGTGTGGAGAGGGAGAATGCCTCTCCCTTTCGTTGGGCGCTCGTTTTACATAATGAGAGTACTGGACATACTGACATGTGTAACAATATAAAGTGGCTTTTTTGCTACTTAAAATAAAAAATCCAATCCATATATGGAAGGAGCAAGACACCAAATGGCAAGAGAGTTCTCTTTAGAAAACACTCGTAATATTGGTATCATGGCTCACATCGATGCTGGTAAAACAACAGCTACTGAGCGTATTCTGTACTACACAGGACGTATTCACAAAATCGGTGAAACTCACGAAGGTGCATCTCAGATGGACTGGATGGAGCAAGAGCAAGAGCGTGGTATCACAATTACTTCCGCTGCAACTACAGCACAATGGAAAGGTCACCGTGTAAACATCATTGACACTCCAGGTCACGTAGACTTCACAGTAGAAGTAGAACGTTCTTTACGCGTACTTGATGGCGCGGTAGCAGTACTTGATGCACAATCTGGTGTAGAACCACAAACAGAAACTGTTTGGCGTCAGGCTACTACTTACGGCGTACCTCGTATCGTATTCGTTAACAAAATGGACAAAATCGGTGCAGATTTCTTATACTCTGTAGGAACAATCCACGATCGTTTACAAGCAAACGCACACCCAATTCAGTTACCAATCGGTGCTGAAGATGAGTTCAATGGTATCATTGACCTTGTTGAAGAATGTGCTTACATGTACGGTAACGATTTAGGAACAGACATTCAACGTGTTGAAATTCCTGAAGAGCACAAAGAACTAGCTGAAGAATACCGTGGAAAACTTATCGAAGCGGTAGCTGAGCTAGATGAAGAAATGATGATGAAGTACCTAGAAGGTGAAGAAATCACTGTAGAAGAGCTTAAAGCTGGTATCCGTAAGGCTACTACTTCTGTAGAATTCTTCCCAGTAATCTGTGGTTCTGCATTCAAAAACAAAGGTGTTCAAATTCTGTTAGACGCAGTTATCGACTACCTACCATCTCCATTAGACGTACCTGCTATTAAAGGTATCGTTCCTGATACAGATGAAGAAGTAGAACGTAAGTCTAGCGATGAAGAGCCTTTCTCTGCATTAGCATTCAAAATCATGACTGACCCTTATGTTGGTAAGTTAACGTTCTTCCGTGTGTATTCTGGTGTGTTAAACTCTGGATCATACGTGAAAAACTCAACTAAAGGTAAGCGTGAGCGTGTAGGTCGTATCCTACAAATGCACGCTAACAGCCGTGAAGAGATTTCAACAGTTTACGCTGGTGATATCGCTGCTGCTGTAGGTTTAAAAGATACTACTACTGGTGATACTCTTTGTGACGAGAAGAGCCTTGTTATCCTTGAGTCTATGGAATTCCCAGAGCCAGTTATCTCTGTAGCTATCGAACCAAAATCTAAAGCTGACCAAGATAAAATGGGTACAGCATTATCTAAGCTTTCTGAAGAAGATCCAACATTCCGTGCTCACACTGACCAAGAAACTGGCCAAACAATCATCGCTGGTATGGGTGAACTTCACCTTGATATCATCGTTGACCGTATGCGCCGTGAATTCAAAGTTGAAGCAAACGTTGGTGCTCCTCAGGTAGCATACCGTGAGACTTTCCGCGCTGCTGCGAAAGTTGAAGGTAAGTTCGCTCGTCAATCTGGTGGACGTGGACAATTCGGTCACGTTTGGATTGAGTTTGAACCTAATGAAGAAGGTAAAGGATTCGAATTCGAAAACAAGATCGTCGGTGGTGTTGTTCCACGTGAATACATCCCAGCTGTAGGCGCAGGTCTTGAAGATGCACTTAAAAATGGTGTACTTGCTGGATATCCAGTAGTAGACATTAAAGCTGCATTAGTTGACGGATCTTACCATGATGTCGATTCATCTGAGATGGCGTTCAAAATCGCTGCATCTATGGCCCTTAAAGCTGCGGTTTCTAAATGTAACCCAGTAATTCTTGAGCCAATGATGAAAGTTGAAGTTGTAATTCCTGAAGAGTACATGGGTGACATTATGGGTGACGTAACATCTCGTCGTGGACGTGTAGAAGGTATGGAAGCTCGCGGTAACGCTCAAGTTGTTCGCGCTATGGTTCCACTTTCTGAAATGTTTGGTTATGCAACGTCATTACGTTCTAACACTCAAGGACGCGGAACATTCTCTATGGTGTTTGACCACTATGAAGAAGTACCAAAGTCTGTTTCTGAAGAAATTATCAAAAAAAATAAAGGTGAATAATTGATTTTTATCGATTCTTCACGTATAACTACTTATGTAAGCTTAGAAAGTGGGACGCAAGTTTCGCTTTCTAGCCTAAATATAAAATAACCTATATAAACTAAGGAGGAATTTAGAATGGCTAAAGCTAAATTCGAACGTTCTAAACCCCATGTTAACATCGGTACAATCGGCCACGTTGACCATGGTAAAACTACATTAACTGCTGCGATCACTACAGTACTTGCAAAAGCTGGTGGTGCTGAAGCACGCGGATACGATCAAATCGATGCTGCTCCAGAAGAAAGAGAGCGCGGTATCACAATCTCAACTGCACACGTTGAGTACGAAACTGAAACTCGTCACTATGCACACGTTGACTGCCCAGGTCACGCTGACTATGTTAAAAACATGATCACTGGTGCTGCTCAAATGGACGGCGGTATCTTAGTAGTATCTGCTGCTGATGGCCCAATGCCTCAAACTCGTGAGCACATCCTTCTTTCTCGTCAAGTAGGTGTACCTTACATCGTTGTATTCTTAAACAAATGCGACATGGTAGACGACGAAGAATTATTAGAATTAGTAGAAATGGAAGTTCGCGACCTATTATCTGAATACGGATTCCCAGGCGACGACATTCCTGTAATCAAAGGTTCTGCTCTTAAAGCTCTTCAAGGAGAAGCTGATTGGGAAGCAAAAATCATTGAATTAATGGCTGAAGTTGATGCTTACATCCCAACTCCAGAACGTGAAACTGACAAACCATTCTTAATGCCTGTAGAGGACGTATTCTCTATCACAGGTCGTGGTACAGTTGCTACTGGTCGTGTTGAGCGCGGTATCGTTAAAGTTGGTGACGTTGTAGAAATCATCGGTCTTGCTGAAGAAAATGCTTCTACAACTGTAACTGGTGTAGAAATGTTCCGTAAACTTCTTGACCAAGCTCAAGCTGGTGACAACATCGGTGCTTTACTTCGTGGGGTTGCTCGTGAAGACATCCAACGTGGACAAGTACTTGCGAAAAGCGGTTCTGTAAAAGCTCACGCTAAATTCAAAGCTGAAGTTTTCGTATTATCTAAAGAAGAAGGTGGACGTCACACTCCATTCTTCGCTAACTACCGTCCTCAGTTCTACTTCCGTACAACTGACGTAACTGGTATCATCCAATTACCAGAAGGTACTGAAATGGTAATGCCTGGTGACAACATCGAAATGACTATCGAACTTATCGCTCCAATCGCTATCGAAGAGGGAACTAAATTCTCTATTCGTGAAGGTGGACGTACAGTAGGTTACGGTGTAGTTGCTACTATCGTTGAGTAATCTTAACTGATATAAAAAACCTCAAGGGATTTTCCCTTGGGGTTTTTGTTTGCGTTTATATAATAAATGAAATCATATTTTTATGTTTTGACGAGTTTCTTCTATAGTATATAAAAAGTAATAAACAAAACCCAGAAACTGTAAAATGAATTCTGGTAGATGAAAACTTGAAATTCTTTAAAGTGCCATGTATAATAGCAAAAGTAGAGAAAAGCAGATGCAAACAAAAAGATGCTTGCATCTAGACGAATAACATTGTATAATAGGCAATGTTGGTCTTTGACTGCGATGAAGTGGAAGGTTGCTGACACACCCGGCCGCTTTGCCATGGCATGGTGTGGGGAAATTTCCATGGAGAAGGTCTATTTTAGAAATAGGCGAACGAAGGAGGGAAAATAATGGCAAAAGAAAAAATTCGTATCCGTTTAAAAGCTTACGATCACCGTATTCTTGATCAGTCAGCTGAGAAAATTGTAGAAACAGCTAAGCGTTCTGGGGCAACAGTTTCTGGTCCGATCCCATTACCAACTGAAAAAACTGTTTACACAATTCTTCGTGCTGTTCATAAGTACAAAGATTCTCGTGAGCAATTCGAAATGCGCACGCACAAACGTCTAATCGACATCGTGAGTCCTACTCCACAAACAGTAGATTCATTAATGCGTTTAGACTTACCATCTGGTGTAGATATCGAAATCAAACTATAATTTATATAACTTAAAAATGTAGGAGGTGTAACTCATGACCAAAGGAATCTTAGGAAGAAAGATCGGTATGACTCAAGTATTTGCTGAGAACGGTGAGTTAATCCCAGTAACAGTTATCGCTGCTAATCCAAACGTTGTTCTTCAAAAGAAAACAACTGAAACTGATGGCTACAACGCAATTCAGTTAGGATTTGAAGATAAACGTGAAAAGTTAACTAACAAACCTGAACAAGGCCACACTGCTAAAGCATCTACAACTCCTAAGCGCTTCATTCGCGAAATCCGCGATGCAGACGTGGACGGATTAGAGGTTGGTCAAGAGGTAAAAGTTGACGTATTCGCTACAGGTGAAATCGTTGATGTAACAGGAATTTCTAAAGGTAAAGGTTTCCAAGGTGTTATCAAACGCCACGGACAATCTCGCGGACCTATGTCTCATGGTTCTCGCTATCACCGTCGTCCAGGTTCAATGGGCCCAGTTGCTCCGAACCGTGTATTCAAAGGCAAAAAACTTGCTGGACGTATGGGTGGAGACCAAGTTACTATCCAAAACTTAGAAATCGTTCAAGTTGACACTGAGCGCAACTTATTACTAGTAAAAGGTAACGTTCCAGGTGCTAAGAAATCTCTTGTAGTTGTTCAAGGCGCTGTGAAGGTTAGCAAATAATTCACAATAGGAAGGAGGAATTCCAATGCCAAAAGTTACTGTATATAACCAAACTGGTTCACAGGTTGGTGAAATCGAATTAGCTGAAGCTATTTTCGGTATCGAACCAAATGAAGCTGTACTTTTCGAAGCTGTAATGATGCAACGTGCATCTTTACGTCAAGGTACACACAAAGTAAAAACTCGCTCTGAAGTTCGCGGTGGTGGTCGTAAACCATGGCGTCAAAAAGGAACTGGACGTGCTCGTCAAGGGTCTATCCGCTCTCCTCAATGGCGTGGTGGTGGTACGGTATTCGGACCTACACCAAGAAGCTATGCGTACAAACTTCCTAAGAAAGTTCGTCGTTTAGCAATCAAATCTGCATTAGCTACTAAAGTAGTTGAGAACAACATTGTAGTTCTTGAAGACCTAGTGTTAAATGCACCAAAAACAAAAGATATGCTAGCAGTACTTAAAGGATTAACTGTTGAGAAGAAAGCTCTTATCGTAACTGCTGATGCAAACGAATCTGTAGAGTTATCTGCTCGCAATATCCCTGGAGTAACAGTAATCACTGCTGATGGCGTAAACGTTTTAGACGTGCTTCATCATGATAAGCTAATCATGACAAAAGCGGCAGTGGAAAAAGTAGAGGAGGTGCTTGCATAATGAGAGATCCTCGTGATATCATTAAGCGCCCAGTTATCACTGAACGTTCTATGGAAATGATGGCTGAAAAAAAATACACGTTCGATGTGGACGTTAAATCTAATAAAACAGAAGTTAAAGATGCTCTAGAAGCGATCTTTGGTGTTAAAGTAGAAAAAGTGAACATCATGAACTACAAGCCGAAAGCAAAACGCGTTGGTCGTCACGCTGGTTTTACTAGCCGTCGTCGTAAAGCAATCGTTAAGCTAACTGCTGACAGCAAAGAAATCGAAATCTTCCAAGGCGTTTAATTCTTACTAAAGAAGGAGGGAAATTGAGATGGGAATTAAAAAGTATAATCCAACTACTAACGGTCGTCGTAACATGACTACGAATGATTTCGCTGAAATCACGACTGACAGACCCGAAAAGTCTTTACTTGCTCCTTTAAGCAAAAAGGCTGGTCGTAATAACCAAGGTAAAATCACTGTACGTCATCAAGGTGGCGGACATAAGCGTCAATACCGTATCATCGACTTCAAACGTAACAAAGATGGAATTCCAGGACGCGTTGCTACGATCGAATACGATCCAAACCGCTCTGCGAATATCGCATTAATTAACTACGTTGACGGTGAAAAACGTTACATTCTTGCTCCTAAGAACTTAGAAGTAGGTATGGAAATTATGTCTGGCGCTGAAGCTGACATTAAAATCGGTAACGCATTACCATTAATCAACATTCCAGTAGGTACTGTTGTTCATAACATCGAGCTTAAACCAGGTCGTGGTGGACAATTAGTTCGTTCTGCTGGTACATCTGCACAAGTACTTGGTAAAGAAGGTAAATACGTTCTTGTACGTTTAACTTCTGGTGAAGTGCGTCTTGTATTATCTGCTTGCCGTGCAACTGTAGGTCAAGTTGGTAACGAGTCACACGAACTTATCAAGATCGGTAAAGCTGGTCGCTCTCGCTGGTTAGGTAAGCGCCCAACTGTTCGTGGTTCTGTAATGAACCCAGTTGATCACCCACACGGTGGTGGTGAAGGACGTTCACCAATCGGACGTAAGTCTCCAATGTCTCCATGGGGTAAACCAACTCTTGGATTCAAAACTCGTAAGAAAAACAAAGCGTCTGACAAATTCATCGTTCGTCGTCGTAAAAAATAATGGGATTGTAGTACGGTTCACTTTGAGAACCGTACGGCAATCACGAAGGGAGGCACCAAAATGGCTCGTAGCTTGAAAAAAGGACCATTTGTCGATGATCATTTAATGAGTAAAATTGCAAAGCTAAATGAAACTGAGCAAAAGCAAGTTGTTAAAACTTGGTCTCGTCGTTCAACGATCTTCCCTCAGTTCATCGGTCACACAATCGCTGTATATGACGGTCGTAAACATGTACCTGTATATGTTACTGAAGACATGGTAGGCCACAAGTTAGGTGAATTCGCACCAACTCGTACGTATAAAGGTCATGATGCTGACGATAAGAAAACTAGAAGATAATGAGAGGAGGCACTTCAATGCAAGCTAAAGCAGTAGCGAGAACAGTTCGTATTGCTCCTCGTAAAGTTCGTTTAGTTGTAGACTTAATCCGAGGTAAGCAAGTGGGTGAAGCGATTGCTATCCTTAACCACACACCAAAAACTGCTTCTCCAGTTGTAGAAAAAGTTTTAAAATCTGCAATCGCAAATGCAGAGCACAATTATGAAATGGACATTAACAGCCTAGTTGTTGAGAAAGTTTTCGTTGACGAAGGTCCAACGTTAAAACGTTTCCGTCCACGTGCAATGGGTCGTGCAAGCCAAATTAACAAACGCACAAGCCACATCACAGTTGTGGTATCAGAAAAGAAGGAGGGATAATCGATGGGTCAAAAGGTTAATCCAATTGGTCTTCGTGTCGGCGTTATCCGTGACTGGGAATCTCGTTGGTTCGCTGAGAAAGATTACGCTACATTATTACATGAAGACATCAAAATCCGTGAGTACATTAATGTACGCTTAAAAGATTCTGCTGTTGCTAAAGTAGAAATCGAACGTGCAGCAAATCGTGTAAATGTTACAATTCACACAGCAAAACCTGGTATGGTAATTGGTAAAGGTGGTACTGAAGTTGAAGCACTTCGTAAAGCTCTTAACCAATTAACAGGCAAGCGTGTACACATCAACATTTTAGAAGTTAAGAGAGCTGATCTTAACGCTAAATTAGTAGGCGAAAACATTGCTCGTCAATTAGAAAACCGTGTATCATTCCGTCGTGCACAAAAGCAAGTTATTCAACGTGCTATGCGTGCAGGTGCTAAAGGTATTAAAACACAGGTTTCTGGTCGTCTTGGCGGAGCTGATATCGCTCGTGCAGAATCTTACAGTGAAGGAACTGTTCCACTTCATACACTTCGCGCTGATATTGACTATGCAGCAGTTGAAGCTGATACAACATACGGTAAATTAGGCGTAAAAGTATGGATCTACCGTGGAGAAGTCCTTCCTACAAAAAAGAAAGCTTCTGAGGAAGGAGGAAAATAATATGTTAATGCCAAAACGCGTAAAATATCGTAGAGAGCATCGTGGTAAAATGCGTGGTCGTGCAAAAGGTGGAACTGAAATTGCTTTCGGTGAATTCGGTTTACAAGCACAAGCTGCTTCATGGATTACAAACCGTCAAATCGAAGCTGCTCGTCGTGCAATGACTCGTTACATGAAACGTGGCGGTAAAGTATGGATTAAAATTTTCCCTTCTAAACCTTACACTGCAAAACCTCTAGAAGTACGTATGGGTTCCGGTAAAGGGGCACCAGAAGGCTGGGTAGCAGTAGTAAAACCTGGGAAAATTATGTTCGAAATCGCGGGTGTATCTGAAGAGGTAGCACGCGAAGCATTACGTCTTGCAGCTCACAAGTTACCTGTGAAATGTAAATTCGTAAAACGTGAAGAAAATGGTGGTGAATCTAATGAAAACTAATGATATTCGTGAATTAACCACTGCCGAAATCGAAACAAAAGTTAAAGCTTTAAAGGAAGAGTTGTTTAATCTTCGCTTCCAACTTGCTACAGGACAATTAGAGAATCCAACTCGCATTCGTGAAGTGCGTAAAGCAATTGCTCGTATGAAAACTGTAGTTCGTGAAAGAGAGATCGGAATTAATCGATAAATTGAGGGGAGGTTTGCATAGTGAGCGAACGTAACCAACGCAAAGTTTATACTGGTCGTGTAGTGTCTGACAAAATGGACAAAACGATTACAGTTTTAGTTGAAACTTACAAAACTCATTCCTTGTACGGAAAACGTGTTAAGTATTCTAAGAAGTACAAAGCCCATGATGAGCAAAACCAAGCGAAACTTGGCGATATCGTTAAAATCATGGAAACTCGCCCGCTTTCTGCTACTAAGCGTTTCCGTTTAGTTGAAATCGTTGAAGAAGCGGTTATTATCTAAATAGACGAATCGGAATTTTTAGTCCGAAGGGAGGTTTCATAACATGATCCAACAAGAATCTCGTTTGAAAGTTGCTGACAACTCTGGTGCACGTGAACTTTTAACAATTAAAGTATTAGGCGGCTCTGGTCGTAAATATGCTAACATTGGTGACATTATCGTTGCTACGGTAAAACAAGCAACACCAGGTGGCGTTGTTAAAAAAGGTGACGTTGTTAAAGCAGTAGTAGTACGTACGAAGAGCGGAGCTCGTCGTCCGGACGGTTCTTACATCAAATTTGATGAAAACGCAGCGGTTATCATTAAAGACGATAAGAGCCCACGTGGTACTCGTATCTTCGGACCAGTAGCTCGTGAATTACGTGATAGCAACTTCATGAAGATCGTTTCTTTAGCTCCAGAAGTTCTATAATTTAAGGTATTGCCTTGCTAAGGAGGTGCAGAATTAAGATGCATGTAAAAAAAGGTGATAAAGTACAGGTAATCACTGGTAAAGACAAAGGAAAACAAGGCGTTATCCTTGTGGCTTTCCCAAAGCAAAACCGTGTTATCGTTGAGGGTGTCAATATCGTTAAGAAGCACTCTAAGCCATCTCAATTAAATCCACAAGGTGGAATTATTACTAAAGAAGCACCTATTCACGTTTCTAACGTTATGATTTTAGATCCGAAAACAGGTGAACCTACTCGTGTAGGCTTCAAAGTAGAAGATGGTAAAAAAGTTCGTATTGCAAAAAAATCTGGTGAATTATTAGATAAATAATTTTCTTAAGAAAGGAGGTCACTTCATTGAATCGCCTTAAAGAGAAGTTCCAAAAGGAAATTACTCCTGCTCTAGTGAGCAAGTTTAACTATAAATCTGTAATGCAGGTACCAAAAATCGAAAAGATCGTAATCAACACTGGTGTTGGTGACGCGGTATCTAACTCAAAAGCGTTAGACAACGCAGTAGAAGAATTAACACAAATCACAGGTCAAAAACCTGTTGTAACTCGTGCTAAAAAATCAATCGCTGGTTTCCGTCTTCGTGAAGGTATGCCAATCGGTGCGAAAGTAACTTTACGCGGCGAGCAAATGTATGAGTTCTTCGACAAATTAGTATCAGTTTCTTTACCACGTGTACGTGATTTCCGTGGTGTTTCTAAGAAATCATTCGATGGTCGTGGAAACTACACATTAGGTGTTAAAGAGCAACTTATTTTCCCTGAGATTGATTATGATAAAGTAAGCAAAGTCCGCGGTATGGACATCGTAATCGTTACTACAGCGAAAACTGATGAAGAAGCTCGTGAACTGTTAACACAATTCGGTATGCCATTCCAAAAATAATGGAAGCCAACGCTAAGTAGAGGAGGCGAAAACGTGGCTAAAAAATCTATGATAGCGAAACAAAAGCGTACTCCTAAGTTTAAAGTACAAGAGTATACACGTTGCGAACGCTGCGGTCGTCCGCATTCTGTATACCGCAAATTTAAACTTTGCCGTATTTGTTTCCGTGAACTTGCATATAAAGGTCAAATTCCTGGTGTTAAAAAAGCTAGTTGGTAAAACCCACAAATGGGAAGGAGGTAAAACACATGGTGATGACAGATCCAATTGCAGACATGCTTACTCGCATCCGTAATGCGAACATGGTACGTCATGAGAAATTAGAGGTTCCTGCTTCTAAAATCAAAAAAGAGATCGCTGAACTTTTAAAACGTGAAGGTTTCATTCGTGATGTAGAATACATCGAGGATAACAAACAAGGTATCCTTCGTATTTTCCTGAAATATGGTGCAAACAATGAACGTGTAATCACTGGATTAAAACGTATCAGTAAACCTGGCTTACGCGTTTACGCTAAAGCTGACGAAGTACCACGTGTACTTAACGGATTAGGTATCGCTCTTGTTTCTACATCTAAGGGAGTAATGACAGACAAAGACGCTCGTCAATTACAAACTGGTGGAGAAGTAGTAGCATACGTTTGGTAATATATATTTAAAACGAACGGAGGTGTGACCACATGTCTCGTATTGGTAAAAAGATTCTTGAAATCCCTGCAGGTGTTACTATTACAGTTGCAGAAGACAATACTGTAACAGTAAAAGGCCCTAAAGGTGAATTAACTCGTACTTTCAATGCTGATATGCTTATCAAAATTGAAGAGAATACATTAACAGTTGAGCGTCCATCTGAACAGAAGGAACACCGTGCATTACACGGTACAACTCGTGCTTTAATCGGAAACATGGTTGAAGGTGTAACTGAAGGTTTCGCACGCGGACTTGAATTAGTCGGTGTTGGTTACCGTGCTCAAAAACAAGGTGATAAACTTGTATTAAGCGTAGGTTATTCTCATCCAGTAGAAATGACTCCGGAAGCAGGTCTTGAAGTTGAAGTACCTGCACCAACTAAGATCGTAATCAAAGGTATCGACAAGCAACGTGTTGGCGAATTTGCTGCTAACATCCGTGCTGTACGTGCTCCTGAGCCTTACAAAGGTAAAGGTATTCGTTACGAAGGCGAAGTTGTTCGTCGTAAAGAAGGTAAAACTGCTAAGTAAACCCGTTAGGTGAGAGAAAGGAGTGACAAGAATGATCACTAAAGCTGATAAAAATGCGACTCGTAAGAAAAGACATGCACGTGTACGTGCTAAACTTACTGGTACTGCAGAGCGTCCACGTTTAAACGTGTTCCGTTCTAACCAACATATTTACGCTCAAGTTATTGATGATGTGAATGGTGTAACGTTAGTAAGTGCATCTACTCTTGATAAAGACCTTGCTCTTAACGGTACTAGCAATATTGAAGCTGCTACGAAAGTTGGAGAATCAGTTGCTAAGCGTGCTGTAGAGAAAGGCGTTAAAGAAGTAGTATTTGATCGCGGTGGTTACTTATACCATGGCCGTGTTAAAGCTCTAGCTGAAGCTGCTCGTGAGGCTGGATTACAATTTTAATGGTCAAAGGAGGGAAAATTGATGCATCGCATTGACCCAAGTAAATTAGAACTTGAAGAACGTGTAGTTACGATAAATCGTGTCGCGAAAGTTGTTAAGGGTGGTCGTCGTTTCCGCTTTGCTGCACTAGTTGTAGTTGGCGATAAAAACGGTCATGTTGGATTCGGTACTGGTAAAGCACAAGAGGTACCAGACGCAATCCGCAAAGCTATCGAAGACGCTAAGAAAAACTTAATCGCTGTACCATTAGTTGGTACAACAATTCCACACACAATCAACGGTCATTTTGGAGCTGGTGAAGTATTCTTAAAACCTGCTGCTGAGGGTACTGGTGTTATTGCTGGTGGACCTGTTCGTGCGGTCCTTGAATTAGCAGGTGTACAAGATATTCTTTCGAAATCTCTTGGTTCTAACACACCAATCAACATGATTCGCGCTACTGTGAACGGATTAAGCGAACTTAAGCGCGCTGAAGATGTTGCAAAATTACGCGGTAAATCTGTAGAAGAGCTACTAGGTTAAGGAGGGAAAACAAATGGCGAAAAAGTTAGAAATTACCCTCACTCGTAGTGTAATTGGTCGTCCACAAGATCAACGTGCGACGGTAGAAGCTTTAGGTCTTAAAAAGTTGAATTCAACTGTAGTTAAGGAAGAAACTCCTGCTATTCTTGGTATGATCAACAAAGTTTCTCACCTTGTAACTGTAAAAGAAGCTTAAGGATAACTCATTAATATAAGGAGGTGCCTGGGAATGAAACTTCATGAATTAAAACCTGCAGAAGGTTCTCGTAAAGTACGTAACCGTGTCGGTCGTGGTATCGGTTCTG
This sequence comes from Bacillus sp. TE9106W, assembly GCF_054062215.1. Classification (NCBI taxonomy): domain Bacteria; kingdom Bacillati; phylum Bacillota; class Bacilli; order Caryophanales; family Bacillaceae; genus Bacillus; species Bacillus sp. TE9106W. The sequence goes on along the minus strand of NZ_JBSSFA010000023.1, from coordinate 15,736 downwards.
GTAACGGTAAAACTGCTGGTAAAGGTCATAAAGGACAAAACGCACGTTCTGGCGGCGGTGTTCGTCTTGGCTTCGAAGGTGGTCAAACTCCATTATTCCGTCGTTTACCAAAACGCGGCTTCACAAACATTAACCGTAAAGAGTTTGCTATTGTAAACTTATCAACGTTAAATCGTTTTGAAGATGGTACAGAAGTAACACCTGAATTATTGCTGGAAACTGGCGTTATCAGCAAATTAAACGACGGTGTTAAAATTCTTGCAAGCGGCGCAGTAGAGAAAAAACTAACTGTTAAAGCGCACAAGTTCTCTTCAAGTGCTAAAGAAGCAATTGAAGCAGCTGGCGGATCAGTTGAGGTGATCTAATGTTTCGTACAATCTCCAACTTTATGCGCGTTGCTGAGATAAGACGTAAAATATTATTCACTTTAGCGATGTTAATCGTATTCAGGATTGGCACGTTTATCCCCGTGCCATTTACAAATGGAGACGTACTGAAGGCACAAGATCAATTAAATGCTTTAGGTATTCTAAATACATTTGGCGGTGGAGCCTTGAAAAACTTCTCCATCTTTGCGATGGGAATCATGCCGTATATTACAGCATCCATCATCGTGCAATTATTGCAGATGGATGTTGTTCCTAAATTTTCGGAATGGGCGAAGCAAGGTGAAATGGGCCGTCGTAAATTAACGCAATTCACGCGTTATTTTACAATTGTTCTTGCGTTTATTCAGGGGTTTGGTATGTCAATCGGTTTTAACGGTATGGTAGGTGGACAATTAATTTTGAATCCTGGTTGGAGCACTTATTTATACATTGCTACGGTACTGACTGCTGGTACTGCATTTTTAATGTGGTTAGGTGAACAGATTACAGCTAAAGGTGTAGGTAATGGTATTTCCATCCTGATCTTTGGTGGTATTGCCGCAGCGATCCCAAGTGTTATATCTCAAGTGTATCAGCAACAGTTTCAAAATATCGGAGATCAATTGTTCATGAGTATCGTTAAAGTTGCATTGATTTTACTAGCTGTGCTAGCAGTTGTTGTGGGTGTTATTTTCATTCAACAGGCTGTTAGAAAGATCCCAATTCAATATGCGAAGCGTGTAACAGGAGGAAATGGTGGTTATGCTGGAGCACAAAATACACATTTACCGCTTAAGGTAAATAGTGCTGGTGTTATTCCAGTAATTTTTGCTGTTTCATTCTTAATTACGCCTCCGACTATTGCACAGTTCTTCCCGAAACATGATGTATCGCAGTGGATTATTGCAAACTTTAACTATTCTCACCCAGTGGGAATGATCATATATGTTGCGCTCATTGTAGCCTTCACATATTTCTATGCGTTTGTTCAGGTTAATCCAGAGCAAATGTCAGAGAATCTAAACAAACAAGGTGGATATGTTCCAGGTATTCGTCCGGGTAAGAATACGGAACAATATCTAACAAAAATCTTGTATCGTTTGACCTTTGTAGGATCAATTTTCCTAGCAGCGATTGCAATCTTACCAGTTATCTTTACGAAGCTGGGAAATCTTCCTCCATCTGCACAGATCGGTGGAACGAGTATGTTAATCGTTGTCGGCGTTGCTTTAGAAACAATGAAGCAGCTAGAAAGCCAACTGGTAAAACGCCATTACAAAGGGTTTATCAAGCAGTGAGTAAGTGGGAAGTATTGTCTTCCCTACATGCTCATGTACTCTGAGGGGGAACAAGGATGAACTTAATTTTAATGGGGCTTCCTGGTGCTGGTAAAGGTACACAAGCCGAACAGATTGTTGCCAAGTATAACATCCCTCACATCTCAACAGGAGATATGTTCCGTGCAGCTATGAAGGCTGAAACTGAAATGGGTTTACAAGCAAAATCTTTTATTGATAAAGGTGCACTTGTTCCAGATGAAGTTACAATCGGAATCGTTCGTGAACGTTTAAGCCAAGAAGACTGTGTAAGAGGCTTCTTATTAGATGGTTTCCCACGAACTGTTGCACAAGCATCAGCTCTTGAAGAGATTATGAAAGATCTTGGCAAAAAAATCGACTATGTTTTAAACATTAATGTGGATTCAGGGTTGTTATTAAAACGCCTTACAGGCCGTCGCATTTGTAAAGAGTGCGGTGCGACTTACCACTTAGAATTCAATGCGCCAGCAAAAGCTGACGTGTGCGATAAATGTGGTGGCGAATTATATCAACGCTCTGATGACAATGAAGAAACTGTAGCAAATCGCTTAGATGTAAATATTAAGCAAACTAAACCTTTGCTTGATTTCTACGAGGAGCTTGGTTACCTACAAAGCATTAATGGTGAGCAAGATATCAATAAAGTATTTGCTGATATCGATGTTCTCATCGGAGGCTTAGCGTAATGATAATCTGCAAAACTCCTCGCGAGATAGAAATCATGCGAGAAGCTGGCAGGATCGTTGCTTTAACTCATCAAGAGTTAAAACAACACATTACTCCAGGAATTACAACGAAAGAGCTCGATCAAATAGCGGAAAAGACGATTCAAAAATATGGTGCTACGCCATCTTTTAAAGGATACAACGGATTTCCGGGGAGCATATGTGCTTCTGTAAATGAAGAGCTTGTACACGGAATTCCAGGGAAGCGCAAGCTCAAAGAGGGCGATATCATCAGTATCGATATTGGTGCGAAATACAATGGGTACCATGGAGATTCTGCATGGACGTATCCAGTTGGAAACATTTCTGAATCTGTTCAAAAGCTACTTGATGTCACAGAAAAATCGTTGTATCTTGGTCTAGAACAAGTAAAACCAGGCGAGAGATTATCAAATATCTCACATGCGGTTCAAACCCATGCTGAAGAGAAGGGATTCTCGATCGTTAGGGAGTATGTTGGTCACGGAATCGGGCAAGACTTACATGAGGACCCTCAAATCCCGCACTATGGTCCACCAAATAGAGGCCCTAGATTAAAGCCGGGCATGGTCATCTGTGTTGAGCCGATGGTGAATCAAGGAAGACGATATGTAAAAACACTATCTGATGACTGGACAGTGGTAACGGTAGATGGTAAATGGTGTGCCCATTTTGAGCACACGATTGCTCTTACAGAAGCAGGATACGAAATCCTTACCACTTTATAAGTAGCTGGCTCTCCGGGATTTCAGAGCAGTGTAAAATGTTACTGATTTGATGAAGGGAGAACTATTGAATGGCTAAAGATGATGTAATTGAAGTCGAAGGTACCGTTCTTGAAACGTTGCCAAATGCTATGTTCAAAGTAGAATTAGAGAATGGGCATGTCGTATTGGCTCACGTTTCTGGTAAAATCCGTATGAACTTCATTCGTATTTTACCAGGAGACAAAGTTACGGTAGAATTATCTCCGTACGATTTAAATCGTGGTCGTATTACGTACCGTTTTAAATAATATAGCACTCCGTAATCTTTAAGGAGGTTCGAGACATGAAAGTAAGACCGTCAGTTAAACCAATCTGCGAAAAATGTAAAGTTATTCGTAGACGTGGAAAAGTAATGGTTATTTGTGAAAACCCTAAACATAAACAAAAACAAGGTTAATCAGAAGGAGGTGCATTCGTAATGGCACGTATCGCAGGTGTAGATATTCCTCGAGACAAACGCGTTGTTATTTCTTTAACTTACGTATTCGGCATTGGTCGCACAACTGCTGAAAAAATTCTTGCTGAAGCAGGTATTTCTGAAGAAACACGAGTTCGTGATTTAACGGAAGACGAATTAGGACGTATCCGTGATATCATCGATCGTATTAAAGTTGAGGGAGACCTTCGTCGTGAAGTATCTCTTAACATCAAACGTCTAATGGAGATCGGTTCTTACCGTGGTCTTCGTCACCGTCGTGGTTTACCAGTTCGTGGTCAAAACTCTAAAAACAATGCTCGTACACGTAAAGGTCCACGTCGTACAGTAGCAAATAAAAAGAAATAATAAGTAAAGGAGGTTGAACTAACAATGGCACGTAAAACAAACACTCGTAAAAAACGTGTGAAAAAGAATATTGAAGCTGGTGTAGCTCATATTCGTTCTACTTTCAACAACACAATCGTAACACTTACAGATACTCACGGTAACGCACTTTCTTGGTCTAGTGCTGGTGCACTTGGTTTCCGTGGATCTCGTAAATCTACTCCATTCGCTGCACAAATGGCTGCTGAAACTGCTGCTAAAGCTGCAATGGAACACGGTTTAAAAACTTTAGAGGTTACTGTTAAAGGTCCTGGTGCTGGTCGTGAAGCTGCAATTCGTGCTCTTCAAGCTGCAGGTCTAGAAGTAACAGCAATTAGAGATGTTACTCCAGTTCCTCATAATGGATGTCGTCCACCAAAACGTCGTCGTGTGTAATTTTTCTGTATAGAATTTTCCCTTTTGTCTATAATGGATATGATGCATTATCGAGAAATTTCGTACAGAAACATCGCTTGTTGTGCACAATCGGGAACTGCCTAAGGGGGACTTTCGGTTAGACAGAGGTTATACCTTTGTTTAACCGGGGTTTCGACGTTTTGAAGGAGGGTTTAGTTAATGATTGAAATCGAAAAGCCGAAAATCGAAACGGTTGAACTTAACGAAGATGCTAAATATGGTAAATTCGTAATTGAACCGCTTGAGCGTGGATATGGTACTACGTTGGGTAACTCCTTACGTCGTATTCTTTTATCTTCACTCCCTGGTGCCGCTGTTACTGCTATCCAAATCGATGGCGTATTACATGAATTTTCAACAGTTGAGGGCGTAGTAGAAGACGTTACAACGATCATCTTAAACTTGAAAAAGTTAGCTCTTAAAATCTACTCTGAAGAAGAGAAGACGTTGGAAATTGATGTGCAGGGCGAAGGTATTGTCACAGCTGCTGATATTACTCACGATAGTGATGTAGAAATCTTAAATCCAGATTTACACATTGCAACGTTAGCAAAAGATGCGCATTTCCGCGTGCGTTTAACTGCAAAGCGTGGCCGTGGGTATACGCCAGCTGATGCAAATAAAAGCGAAGATCAACCAATAGGAGTAATTCCTATTGATTCTATTTATACTCCAGTATCACGTGTGACTTACCAAGTGGAAAAGACACGTGTCGGACAAGTGGCTAATTATGATAAGCTTACGCTTGATGTATGGACGGATGGAAGCATCGGGCCAAAAGAAGCTATCTCTTTAGGTGCCAAAATCTTAACTGAGCATTTAAATATCTTTGTTGGTTTAACTGATGAAGCACAAAATGCTGAGATTATGGTCGAGAAGGAAGAAGATCAAAAAGAGAAAGTTCTTGAGATGACTATCGAATAACTAGACCTTTCTGTTCGTTCTTATAATTGCCTAAAACGTGCAGGAATTAATACTGTACAAGAGCTTGCGAACAAAACAGAAGAAGATATGATGAAAGTTCGTAACTTAGGACGTAAATCCTTAGAAGAAGTTAAACATAAACTTGAGGAATTAGGTTTAGGTTTACGTAAAGACGACTGAGGATTTAAACCCATCAACAAAGGAGGGAACTACGAATGGCATACAGAAAATTAGGCCGTACAAGTGCGCAACGTAAAGCTATGTTACGTGACTTAGCTACTGATTTAATTATCAACGAGCGCATCCAAACGACAGAAACTCGTGCAAAAGAACTTCGTTCTGTAGTGGAAAAAATGATCACTTTAGGTAAACGCGGAGATCTTCATGCTCGTCGTCAAGCAGCAGCTTTCATTCGCAATGAAGTAGCTAACGCTGAGACTGGTCAAGATGCACTTCAAAAACTATTCGCTGATGTAGCTCCACGCTATGCTGAGCGCCAAGGCGGATACACTCGTATTGCAAAAATTGGTCCACGTCGCGGAGACGCAGCACCAATGGTAATTATCGAGTTAGTATAATGATAATTAAAAGGGCAGGACAGTTCTTTTCAAGAAACTGGTCATGGCCCTTTTTTTTAAATATAAAAATAGGCTTACTTGGCGAAGGAAAGGGTGCCTTGTATTGAAAAAAGAGAAACTTCGGACAGAAAATATATCATTTCAATATCCTGGTGCAGCCACTTATGCATTAAAAGATGTTTCATTCTCCTTATTTGAAGGAGAATGGGTATCTGTTATTGGACAAAACGGTTCAGGGAAGTCTACACTTGCAAAATTATTGAATGGTTTGTTTTTGCCGGAAGCAGGGACAATTACAGTAAATGATACAATGATTTTGTCAGAAGAAACGGTATGGGATGTTCGAAAACAAATTGGGATGGTATTTCAAAATCCAGATAATCAATTTGTTGGAACGACAGTGCAAGATGACGTTGTCTTTGGTTTAGAGAACATTGGAATGCCAAGAGAACAAATGGTAGAAAGATTAGATCAAGCTTTACGACTAGTCCGTATGGAAGATTTTCTTAATGATGAGCCTCATTCGTTATCTGGTGGACAAAAGCAGCGAGTAGCAATAGCGGGCGTTTTAGCACTTCAGCCATCTATTTTGATATTAGATGAAGCAACGTCAATGCTAGACCCTCAAGGGAGACGTGAAGTAGTAGAAACGGTTAGACAACTTGTTAATGAAAAAGGTATTACTGTGTTATCAATTACGCACGATTTAGAAGAAGCGGCACAATCAGACCGTGTCATTATTTTAAATAAGGGAGAGATATTAGAGGAAGGGACTCCAGAACAAATTTTCAAGTCCTCTCATATGCTCCAAGAAATTGGATTAGATGTACCATTTTCAGTGAAAATAGCAGAATTATTAAAAAGAAATGAAATTCTCTTGCAAAATACGCATCTTACAATGGAAAGCTTGGTGAACGAACTTTGGAGATTACATTCCAAAAAGTAGAACATCGTTATCAATATAAAACTCCATTTGAAAGACGCGCACTTTATGATGTAGACGTGTCGTTTCCAAGTGGGGGCTATTATGCCATTATCGGTCATACTGGTTCAGGTAAGTCGACGATGATTCAACATTTAAATGGTTTATTGCAGCCGACAAATGGCACAGTTCAAATTGGTGAACATTTCATTTCGGCAGGAAAGAAAGAAAAAAAGCTAAAGCCGCTACGTAAAAAGGTAGGGGTTGTCTTTCAATTCCCAGAACATCAGTTATTTGAAGAGACTGTGGAGAAAGATATTTGTTTCGGCCCTACTAATTTTGGGGTATCGGAAGAAGAAGCGAAGCAAAAGGCAAGAGAAGCAATTGAACTTGTAGGGTTAGAACCAGACCTGTTAGCGCGTTCACCATTTGAGTTAAGCGGTGGGCAAATGAGGCGTGTTGCGATAGCAGGCGTATTAGCGATGGAACCCGAAGTGCTTGTATTAGATGAACCTACAGCAGGACTAGATCCAAAAGGGCAAAATGAACTTATGGAGATGTTTTATAAGCTACATAAGGAGAAAGGCCTTACAGTTATCCTTGTAACGCATAATATGGAGGATGCTGCTAAATATGCCGAGCAGATTGTAGTTATGTATAAAGGAACGGTCTTTTTGCAAGGAAGTGCAGAGGAAGTCTTTTCACATGCTGATGAACTAGAGAGAATTGGCGTGGATCTTCCTATGTCTTTAAAGTATAAACGTGCAATTGAAGAGAAGTTTGGCATTTCAATCCCAAAGGCTACCTTATCTTTAGAGGATCTTACTCATGAAGTTGTGCAGGTGTTACGAAAAGGTGGTCATGAATCATGCAGCAGTTGATTATTGGAAGGTATATTCCAGGGAATTCTCTTATTCATCAACTTGATCCACGCACGAAGCTGCTGATTGTCTTTTTATATGTATTTGTTGTTTTCTTAGCAAATAATGCGATTTCATATGGATTTTTATTTTTATATGCACTCATTGCTTTATTTTTTGCAAAAGTGCCGATTCGTTATGTACTTTCGGGCTTAAAACCAATTCTATGGATTTTTCTTTTTACATTTTTCCTGCATATTTTTACGAATAAAGAAGGGGAAGTACTATTCCAGCTTGGTTGGTTTTCGATACATGAAAAAGGATTAGAGCAAGGGATATACATTTCTATACGATTCTTCGTTATTATTTTAATGACGACATTATTAACGTTAACGACGACACCCATTGAGATTACAGATGGTTTGGAGACGTTATTAAAGCCGTTGAAGCGTATAAAAGTTCCTGTTCATGAAATCGCATTAATGATGTCAATTTCTCTTCGTTTTATTCCGACATTAATGGATGAGACGAGTAAAATAATGAAGGCACAATCGTCACGTGGTATTGATTTCGCAGGGGGACCGATAAAAGATAGAATGAAAGCTATCATTTCACTACTCGTCCCTCTATTTATCAGTGCTTTTAAGCGTGCAGAGGACTTAGCAATCGCTATGGAAGCTCGTGGATATCAAAGTGGCGAAGGACGTACTAAATTTAGGCAACTACGCTGGAAAACAAGCGATACAGTAACGATTATAAGCTTGCTTTGTTTAGCTTGTATTTTGGCATGGGTGCGATCGTAATGGAGAATAAAGAAATGGATAGAATAAAATGTACGGTTGCATATGATGGCATGCATTTTTGTGGTTATCAAATTCAACCGCAGCATCGTACTGTTCAACAAGAGATAGAGAAAGCTTTACAGAAATTGCATAAAGGAGAACTTGTTCGTGTTCAGGCATCGGGCAGAACGGATTCTACCGTTCATGCTAAAGGACAAGTGATACACTTTGATACACCGTTGTCTCTTGAAGAGTGGCAATGGAGTAATGCATTAAACACAATGCTACCAGATGATATTGTTATCACACAGGTAGAGAAAAAAACAGAAGAATTTCATGCTCGATACGGTGTTGAGAGAAAAGAATATCGTTATCGTGTACTAGTATCAAAGACTGCGGATGTATTCCGTAGAAATTATGTATATCAATATCCATATCCACTCGAAGTAAACTCTATAAGAAAAGCGATTCCTTATTTTATTGGAACGCATGATTTCACTTCTTTTTGTTCGGCAAAAACTGACAAAAAAGATAAAGTGAGAACAATTTATGAAATCGAGCTAATTGAGCAAGACGATGAATTAATTTTTCGTTTTGTAGGTAATGGATTTTTATATAATATGGTCAGGATTATTGTTGGTACGTTACTTAACGTAGGCCAAGGAAAGCTTGATCCGGATAGCATTCCAGAGATTTTAGCGAAACAAAATCGTCAGTTTGCTGGAAAGATGGCTCCTGGTCATGGGCTTTATTTATGGCAGGTAAACTATAACAACTAATCCTGGTGTAACATTTGCTTGACATTAGAAACTCAAAAGTATATCATAACATATGGTATTGTTTCTAAAACCACGATTAGCCCCGGAAGGAAATCGTGTTTAAGATAAACAATAGATTTTTTCTATGGAAAAGATAACGAGGAGGGAAACACATGCGTACGACTTTTATGGCAAAAGCTAACGAAGTTGAGCGTAAATGGTATGTGGTTGATGCTGAAGGTCAAACTTTAGGTCGCCTTGCTAGTGAAGTAGCATCCATTTTACGTGGTAAAAACAAACCTACATTTACACCACACGTTGACACGGGTGATCATGTAATTATTATTAACGCTGAGAAAATTCATTTAACAGGTAATAAATTAAACGATAAAATTTACTACCGTCACACTAACCACCCAGGTGGACTTAAACAAAGAACAGCTCTTGAAATGCGTACAAACTACCCTGTACAAATGTTAGAGCTTGCAATTAAAGGCATGCTTCCAAAAGGACGCTTAGGCCGTCAAGTTTCTAAGAAACTAAACGTGTATGCTGGAGCAGAGCATCCACACCAAGCACAAAAACCAGAAGTTTACGAACTTCGCGGATAATCAATTAAAGGAGGGCTTACTTTGGCACAGGTTCAATACTATGGCACTGGACGTCGTAAGAGTTCAGTAGCGCGCGTACGCCTAGTTCCAGGCGAAGGACGCGTTATCATTAACGGTCGTGATTTTGAAAACTATATCCCATTTGCTGCATTACGTGAAGTAGTGAAACAACCTCTAGTTGCAACAGAAACTTTAGGTAACTACGATGTACTTGTAAACGTAAATGGTGGTGGATACACTGGTCAAGCTGGTGCTATTCGTCACGGTATTTCTCGCGCTTTATTAAAAGCTGATCCAGAATACCGTCTAACACTAAAACGTGCAGGTCTATTAACTCGTGACGCACGTATGAAAGAGCGTAAAAAATACGGTCTTAAAGGCGCACGTCGTGCACCTCAGTTCTCAAAACGTTAATTTTTGCGAACTACAAACCCCAACCATTTTGGTTGGGGTTTTTTTATGTTTCATTCCTCTTTTGTAATTTTTGTAGTTTGGAATATTTTAGTGCTATCCTCTCGCGTATGCTTCTTCTTTAGAAGTTTAGACTAATACGTATTAGGGAGGTTTATAAGTACTATGAATGTCATTGTCAGCTTACAAGAAAAACAAAAAGAAAAGCAGTTGAAATATGAGCGGAAGATGCTGCGGGAATTATCATTAAAAACATTACGTTCAAATATTAGAGATGCCTTTCAGATGCAAGAACTTCATCGCCAGTATGAAGATTACTGCATTGAATTAGGGATAGAATCGTATTTATTAGGAGCAAGATATAGTAAATTTGGTTATTATGGCGAATCGTTCTTTGATGTGAAATATAGGGCTCTAGAAGAAGAGCAACAATTAACGGAAACGCTATTTCAATTTTTAACGAGCATGACTATGCGGGAAATTAAGTTACAAGATGAGGAATTGCTTTTTGAATCTTGTCAGCAGTTTATTGGCTTATGGTGGCAGGAAGGATATGAAAAAGGTGAAAGAAGATATCGATTAAAGCTTCATTAAGACAAGCATAAACTTTCCTCTTGTCCCATATAAGTAATTAGAGGGACTAGCTGGAGGAGGAAAGGTATGAAGAGAATTCGAATTATCTCTTTTGCACTCGCTGCGGTTATTTTGTTTTTTTTAGTCAAACAAGAATTTCAAATTACAAAATCGTGGCGAGCTTGGAATTTACCCTTATCAGGGAAAGTAATTGTATTAGATGCTGGGCATGGTGGACCAGATGGAGGAGCAGTTGGTGGCAAGGATATTGTAGAAAAAGATATTACGCTTGAGATTACAAAGAAGGTACAAGATTATTTACAAGAACAAGGTGCGTTAGTTATTTTAACACGTGAGGGAGATTATGATTTAGCCCAGAAAGATACAAAGTCATATAGTAGACGTAAAGCAGAAGATTTAAAAAAGCGTGTAGAGATTATTAATAAACCTGATGTAGACTTCTTTGCGAGCATTCATTTAAATGCTTTAACTAGTAGTGGATCGAAGGGGGCACAAACGTTCTATTACCGTTCTTCAATTGAAAATGAACGTGCTGCGAAATTTATACAAGCTGAGTTGAGAACAAGTTTAGAGAATACAAGTCGTTCTGCTAAAACAATTTCCCATGTGTATTTATTAAAGTATGCGAAAACACCGGGCGCTTTAATTGAAGCTGGCTTTTTATCGAATGTAAATGAAAGGTATATGTTAAATTCGGAGAAATACCAGCAAAAGGTAGCGGCTGCAGTATATCGTGGTATATTACGTTATTTCACGGAAAAAGGAAATCCTCCAGAATAAGGAGGATTTTTTTGAGTTTCTCTCGTTAACGAAGTTTTCCGAAAATATGTTATACTGGAAATGTAAACGCATTTATTTTAAAAGTGAAGAGAGATATATTTAATTAACATTATGTTATTTTTCATACAGGGGGCTGGGCTAATTATGGTAACGAAAGAGCAAGTAGTGGAAGCGTTAGAAGGGATTGTAGATCCGTTTTTACATAAAACGTTAAAAGAAACAGGGGCAATTAAAGAGGTAACAGTCAAGCCTGAGAAGAAACATGTAAGTGTTAAAATTGCAATTGTAAAAAACGGTACAGCGGAACAAATGCAATTGCAATCTGGAATTGTAAAGTTAGTAAAAGAACTAGGAGCAGCAACAGTAGGGCTTCGCTTTGCAGAATTTACAGAAGAGGAATTAGCTCAGTTTGCACCGGAACAAGAAGAAGAGCAAACTGAATCTTTATTGTCACCAAATTCGAAAACGACATTTTTAGCAGTGGCAAGTGGAAAAGGTGGAGTAGGAAAATCAACAGTTTCTGTTAACCTTGCTATTGCTCTAGCACGTCTAGGGAAAAAAGTTGGTATCATTGATGCAGATATTTATGGTTTTAGTGTACCGGATATGATGGGGATAGAGAAACGACCTGTAGTAAGAGGAGATAAAATTATTCCAGTGGAGCGTCTAGGTGTAAAGGTAATCTCAATGGGGTTCTTTGTAGAAGATAATGCACCGGTTATTTGGAGAGGGCCTATGCTTGGGAAAATGTTAAATCACTTCTTTACGGAAGTAGAGTGGGGCGATTTAGATTATTTAGTTTTAGATTTACCACCAGGTACAGGTGATGTTGCGCTAGACTTACATTCGATGTTGCCGGCTTGTAAAGAGATTATTGTCACAACACCGCATCCAACAGCGGCATTTGTAGCAGCACGTGCTGGAGCAATGGCTTTACGTACAGAACATAGTATTCTTGGTGTTGTTGAAAATATGGCTTATTTCGAAAGTAAAACAACTGGTGAAAAAGAATATGTGTTTGGAAGAGGTGGAGGAGATAAGTTAGCTACAGAACTTCAAACAGAAGTACTTGGCCGAATCCCGCTTCAACAACCTGATTGGAATAAAGAAGATTTTGCGCCGTCAGTATATGAAGATACGCATACGACAGGTCTTATTTATCGCACGATAGCTGAAACAGTAATTGATAAAACAGCTGTTGCGCAAAAATAAAATAATAATGAGTGGACGATACATATATTGTCCACTCATTATTAGTGTTATTATTTTTACTGCTGTTCCTTTTTACCTTCTTGAGAACCACCTTCACCGCCTGCTTCCTTTTTATCGGAACCACTTTTTTCGGCTTTTTGGACACCTTTACTAATAATATCAATCATCTTAGCTTGGAAGAGTGGGCTTTCAGCAGTTTCTGTTAGTACTTGTTGTAAATATTGACGGTATTCTTTGCTCTTCATCGTTTGTAACATCATTTTTTCTACTTCAGGGTTTTTCATAATTTCTATAACACCTGCTTGGTATTCAGGGTCTTTTAGTAATGTTTTCATTAAGGCTGTTTGTTCTTTTCCCATACTTTTAGCAAATTTCGATGAGAACTCAGGGTCTTTAAAGAGCTTTTCCCAGAATTGTTGCCCTTTGTCGGATACCATTGCATCTTCAATCGTTTTCTTTACTACTGTTTCATCTAGTATGAGTGCCTGTTTCATTTTTTCATCAGTTAACACATCTTGAATGGCTTTCTTACCTTGATCGGTTTTTAAAATATCAACAATCATTTTCTTCGTTTGATCATAATCAAGTTCGGACTTTGCTTCTTTTTCTTGTGCACATGCTACAAGTACAAGAAATAGAAAAGAAGAAGTCAAAACGAGCAGCATCCGTTTCATAAGTTGGAACTCCTTTCAGCACAGTTCTCTCTTTTTAATATAAATATCTTTAAGGAATTTATACATGAACATGGCTAGCTTTTTGAAATTGTCATTGATACAATTTAATTAGAAATATAAGGATAATGGGGGATGTGTTGTGAATAGCCGCAAGTGGGTACGACTATTTTTTACGACGTTGTTTCTTGGTGGGATTAGTACAGTCATTATTGGGTTTGTTTTAGAGTGGGACAAGTATGTTAAATTTTTTCAAAATTTCGACGGAAAGGAGATTTTGGCAGTTTCCTTCTGGTTGATGGGTGTAGGATTCATTTTTAGTGTAATAAGTCAAATGGGGTTCTTTGCTTATTTAACAATCCACCGTTTTGGACTAGGGATGTTCCGATCGTCTTCTTTATGGAATATAGTCCAGCTCTTCTTTATTGCATTCGTTTTATTTGATTTCGTGTATTTAAGGTCGGTATTGATTGCAAATGGGGAAGTTTCATTAGGGAATAACATACTTGTTGCTGGTGTGTTATTTATGTTTGGGGCCATCGTTGCTTATATAAAAAGTAAAGAAACGAATAAAAAGGCATTTGTGCCAGCTTTGTTCTTTATGGTTGTTGTAACAATTCTGGAGTGGGTACCAGCGCTTCGGATTAATGATACAGATTGGTTATATTTAATGGTGATACCACTTTTATTATGTAATGCATATCAGTTACTTATATTACATCGTTTAATTGGAAAGACGAGTAAGTCGGCCTAATTAAGAGCATTTTTACGCAGGATAGTTGTATGTATGAAAATATCGGGATGAAAAAAGCTCTATTACCTGAATGAAAGGTAGTAGAGCTTTTTATGTGTAAAAAATTATTGAACATCTTTACTTTTCGTACTTGTATTGGAAATAAGTTGTGATACGGATATTTGCTCATAGCCGTCACTCTTTAATTTCTGTAGAAGCAGTGGTAAAGCTTTATTTGTTTGAAGGGCAGAATCGGATGCATGTAATAAGACGATATCTCCACCTTTTAAATTATTAGAGACGGTGGAAACGATATTGTTTACGCCAGGGTTTTTCCAATCGTTTGAGTTATTACTCCAATGAACGACAGTGTATCCGAGTGATTCTGCTATTTTAAGTGTTGCCTTGTTAAAGTCTCCACTAGGTGGACGCAATAGTTTGATTTGTTTCACACCGAGTTTTGTAAAAACATCTTGTGCTCGCAGAAGATCTCTTCGTATTTCATTTGTCTCTAGAGAAGTGTAGGACGTGTAATTATAACCCATACTACCGATTTCATGTCCATCTTTTATGATGCGTTCAACAACATCAGGGTGTCTTTCTGCCCATGCAGCAGAAAGGAAGAAGGTTGCATTCTTAATATCTCTTTCTTTAAGTGTATCAAGGATTGGAATTGCTTTTTTGTCTCCCCAACTAATATCAAACGTGAATGCAACTTGTTTTTTAGAGGTGTCGCCTTTGTAAATAACTTTAGGCCCTGTAGCAGTTGAAAAAGCAGACTCGTGTGAATATGTTTTTAAAAAGAGTAGCCATGCGGTAAATAAGGAAAGTATCACTATTAAGCTAATGTGTTTAAAGTTTCTTTTACTCGTAATAAAAAAGAAAAACATAATATTACGCCCCTTTGTCCAATCCTTTTCAGTTACATATATGCTGTAAATATAAAAAAGAGAACAAGGGATTAATATCGTAAGTAGTGGATATAATGGATGGTAGGATTTTGTTAAATGAAAATCGGCGTAATGTTTATTGCTCTGTAAGAAATGATTGAGGTGATGATTTGCTTGGGTTTATGTTAACGAAAGAAGAGAAAAAAGAAATGGAATACATATTGAAGAGAGAGTTAGAAGAACTTTTATTTGATTTTGAAGATGAACGTATTCATGACGTTGTAAAAAAGGCGATGGAAGAAAGATATAAAATCATTTTTTGTTTGTTTCGAAGAGTCGCTAATGCAGAGGACTGTATTCGTTACGTAAGAAAAAGAACTTTTTATTAAAAAGTGTTGACGTTCATGGTTATTATATGATAAATTAATAACCGTCGCTGATGCGGAAACGCAGAAAACGACAAAAAGAAATTGAAAAACTTAGTTGACATTGAAAAACGAAGATGTTAACATAAGGAAGTCGCAAATGAGCGACCAAGTAGTTCTTTGAAAACTGAACGAAACAAACAACGTGAAACGTCAATTTTTATTTTAGATGCTAGACAAACTAACTTTATTGGAGAGTTTGATCCTG
>NZ_JBSSFA010000022.1:0-75204 GCF_054062215.1 Bacillus sp. TE9106W | reverse complement strand
AGTTGCCTGTCAGCTACTAGGCGACTTGGCTCTTACCTAGGCTGGACTTTCACCAGCAAGCAGTGCCCAGCTTAGCTGGGCACGCAAAATAAAAAGACACGAAATTCGTGTCTTTTTATTTCATAAATATGATTCTACCCGTTTCACTACTTTCAACCGCTAATTGAATCAGCTTAATAACTTCTAAACCTTCTTGTGCTGTCACAGGTAATTTCTCACCACTTATAATACTATCTCTTACACCTTTATAGTACATGTCATAACAGCCAACTTCTGTTGGAATACGCACTAACTCTTCTTCTGTTTCTACAGTAGCAAAATTCGCTTCAGTATCTACTCCGTAACCGTTATCCCCTGGCTTCATTCCATTTTTTAATTGTTCTTCCTGTGAATCCATACCATATTTCACGATAGAACCTTTATCCCCATGCATTGTAAAGTGTGGACCGGCTTTTTTCACATAACTGCTACTACGTAAAATGACACGTTTAACTCCGTAATGAAGTACTATGTGGAAATAATCATCAATTTCTGCACCTGGTCGTTGTTTGATTACATCTGCACTGATTGCATTTGGTTTCCCAAATAATGATAATGCTTGGTCAATTAAATGCGAGCCTAAGTCATATAATATACCTGATCCTGGTAAGTTCTTTTCTCTCCATCGATCACGTACATGTGGACGGAAGCGATCGAAATGCGCCTCATATGCGTATACATTCCCTATTCTATCCTCTTCTAATAATTTCTTTATCGTTAAGAAATCATTATCAAAACGGCGGTTATGATATACACTTAATACGACATTATGCTGCTCTGCTAATGAAATAAGCTCTTCTCCTTCTTCAATTGAAACAACAAATGGTTTCTCTACAACAACATGCTTACCGTTTAATATTGCTTCTTTTACATATGGAAAATGAGTTGTATTTGGTGAAGTAATAACAACTAAGTCAATATCAGCTCGCTTCACCAATTCATCAATTGTACTAACGACGTTAGCATTCGGTAATGTTTCTTTTACTACCTCTTCTTTTGAAGATAATACGGCACGAATATCGTATTCTTCTATCGTTTGTAATAATGGGATGTGAAATGTTGTACTAGAAAATCCAAACCCTACAATCCCTACACCTATTTTTTTCATGTTGCCCCTGGTTTAAAATTCTTATAAAAATCTATAAATCGTTGGCGAACCAAGTCAAATGCCAACTACCGAAAAGGAATCTCACCTTTTTCCTGTCCGTAAGGGTTGTGACCTTTTCATCCACCTATTGTGAAAGAATGACGGCAGGTTCCTGTTAGGAACGATCTGTCCTTGCATACTACCATTCATCCAAGTCAGTAGCATGCAAGAGGTTATAAGAAATAAACCAGTACCCCCCTTCTCATTTAAATTTTAAATACGAATTGTTGATTGCTCATATAAACAGTTTTGTGAAGAATGCTCCACAATTTCCAATTGTGATATTCTTTCCACGTTTGAATTGTTTGTAACCATTTTTTATATACTTTTTTCGTATTCTTTTTACTTTCTTCCATGGAAGCAACAAGAATACGCAGTTTTGTTGTAATTTGGTTTTTTAATAATAATATAATCTCTTTTGGTAATTGTTCTTGCAATTCTAATCCACGTCTTGCGATCGTGAATGCGGCTGCTTCATGAACGCTAATACCGAAATTTTTACTGTATTTTAATTTTCCGATCACACTTGTATAAGCGGGGTTTACTGTTTTAATAGAAAATCCGTTACGAAGAGCCATACGAATTAAACTGTTCAACATCTTTTTATACGTAAATTGATGGAAATTACGATTACTGTATGTATCAGTATCATGAGATTGTTGAAACTTTAAATCTTCTAAAACAATTCCACCTACATTGTTTTCCAATAACCATGTTTTAATTTGTTTTACGATTTGTCCAATTATCGTTGCGCGTTTGTTTGTTGAAAATGTATTCAGATTGTGTAGATAAAAAATTTTTGAACCTTTAAAATTACCTTGTTTTGTACATAAACTAACTGCAATGCGGTCCGGATTTACATCAATTCCTGCAATTACATCTGATTGTGGTGTTTCCTTGAAATCTAGTACACGACCTATTTCTGTTTCATTAAACGTAATATTTACATAAAATTCATTTTGTTTACGAATGATTTCTACACTATATTTTTGATGCTCTATAATCGGTTTTCCTTTTGGATTTACACCGATTTGCTTTCCCATAACGACATTTGTGATTTGATGATAAAAATGATATGGAATGATAATCGGAACTTTGATTCGTGGGCTTTTTGTTTTTCCATTTGTTCGTCCTAATGGATTTGCAATTTCTAACCATCCTTGCCCACAGTCATCAACTGTAATGCGCATGTTCAAATTCCCTTTTTTGCTTTTATCTCCACGAGAATATAATTGTCGTGTCCGCAAATCTTTCCATTCTTGATTGGATATCTTGTTTTTCATTCTTTCATAGAAATTTTTCCGCCCACCCAAAATAATAGGAGGTAATGTTTTATTTTTAATATGTGTTGCATACGTTTCAATTCTTTGCTCTAATTTTTGTTGTCTTTTTCTTAATCCAATTAGACAAATTTCTAATGAAACTTTTTTTGGTTTTTTCCTACCGCTTTCATAATCACCTATTTTTTGTAACGTCTTTTCTAACTTTTTTTGATTGTTTTCTAGGTAAACAGGAAGAAGTTCTTTTTGAGAGAAGAGGATCGTTTGCGCTTGTAAAATCGCATCTTCACAAAAACGTTTATTTAACAAATATTTAGGTTGTAATTTTTTTATCAATTCTTTCTCGTTTTCGCCCTCAATCAAACGATTAAAACTATATCGTTTTGCACTTTCGAACGTACGAATCAAAGTAATTAAATCTTCCGTTTGTTCTTTTGTAATAGAATTGATTTTACAAGTACGTGTTGTTTTCATCCTTTTCCCCCTTTTCATCACCTGAAAATATTATAGGTTGAATTCTGTAAAATATAAAACCTGTAATTGTAAATTTTTATAGTTTTTTATAGATTCTTATTTACTGTTATTACCTCCATTTGTCCCGCTATTTGTGGGCAACAAGACCCCCACTGATTAAACTTTCACTATATGAGAACGATTTCATTCAGTTATTATAACAAGATTCATACTAAATTGCCTAGAAAAAAGCATCTTGCCATTATTCATGGCAAGATGCTTTTTTTATTCCGGTCGTTTTTTCGTCCACGTTTCAATAACTTCACCAGTATCGTTAACATCTAGCACTAAACTACCGTTACTATACCGGTCTTTATTTCGATACGCTTTCGGGTCAATTTCTTCTACGATATGTTTCTCTGTCTTCATGTAAACTAGTTCATCGTCTCGAACGATTTCAATACCGACAATGCGGTATGGATTACGTTTTAATTCTTTGAAAATAACAAGACCTCGCTTCGCCCTCGTTGATTTCTCAATTTCTGATGCTTTTAGGCGCTTTACAGCACCGCGCTGCGTTACGAGAATAAGTTGATCTTTATCAGCATTTAATGGTTTACCAGAAGCGACGTAGTCATCTTCTTTTAAATTAATTGCTTTCACACCAGCGGCTCTTACACCGACTGGACTTACTTCATCTTCATGGAAAATAAGTGCATATGCACCGTGTGTAGCAAGAACGATATCACTCGTTCCATCTGTCGCAAATATATCAACAACTTCATCATCTTTTTTCAAGTTTACAGCAACGAATGCTCTTGAGTAACGCTGTACTTTATATTGGTTTAATTCTGTTTTCTTAATCATACCGTTCTTTGTTACAAATACGATAAATCGCTTTTCTTCCTCAAAGTTCGGTACGACAGTTGCCCAAATAATAGTTTCATCCCGATCGAGTGAAACGATATTAGCAACGTGCTGTCCTAAATCTTTCCAACGAATATCTGGCATTTCGTATACTGGCAGATATATATAGTTTCCTTTATTCGTAAATAAGAGGACTGTCTCTGTCGTATTCGTATCGAATCGTTCAAGTAAGATGTCACCCTCTTTCATACCGAAGTCTTTGCCATTTGAGGCATTATGTGAGCGCCATCCAGTACGTTTCACATATCCTTCTTTCGTTACAGTAACGATGACATCTTCTTGTGGGATCATCACTTCTACATCGATTTTAATTTCCTCGATTTGATCTTCAATAATCGCGCGTCGATCATCACTATATGTTTTCTTAACTCTCTTTAAATCTGTTTTAATTACTTGAAGTAATCTTTTTTCACTTTGTAAAATTGCCTGTAGCTCAATAATTTTCTTATTAAGCTCATCTGCCTCTTGTTGTAGCGCTGTAATATCTGTATTCGTTAAACGATATAATTGCAAGGATACAATTGCTTCCGCTTGCGCTTCTGTAAAACCAAATTTCGCACTTAAATTATCTTTTGCATTACGCTTATCTTTTGAAGCTCGAATCGTTTCAATAACTTGGTCTAAAATCGATAATGCTTTCTTTAAACCTTCTACAATATGTTGACGATTTTCTGCCTTTCGTAATTCATATTGTGAACGTCTCGTAACAACTTCTTTTTGATGGCCAATATATGCATCTAAAATTTTCGGTAATGTCATAAGCGTTGGACGACGATTATTAATCGCTACCATATTAAAGTTATATGGAATTTGTAAATCTGTATTTTTATATAAATAATTTAAAATACCTTCAGAATTTGCTTCTTTTTTTAATTCTACGACAATGCGAAGACCTGTACGATCTGTCTCATCACGTACTTCAGCAATACCATCTAATTTTTTATCTAGACGTAACTCATCCATTTTCTTAACAAGGTTTGCTTTATTTACTTCGTATGGAATTTCAGTAATTACGATTTGCTGTTTCCCGCCACGAACCGTTTCAACTTCTGCTTTCCCGCGAATAATAATTTTACCTTTACCTGTTTCATACGCCTTTTTAATACCATCAATCCCTTGAATAATACCACCTGTTGGGAAATCTGGACCTTTCATAACTGTTAATAAATCATCAACAGTACTATTCGGTTTATCAATACGCATCATTGTAGCGTCAATAACTTCTCCAAGATGATGCGGAGGAATTTCTGTTGCATAACCAGCGGAAATTCCTGTAGATCCGTTCACTAATAAGTTCGGGAACGCTGCTGGTAAAACAACCGGTTCTTCACTCGTATCATCAAAGTTTGATACGAATTCTACTGTTTCTTTATCAAGATCACGTAATAACTCAGATGCAATTGGTGATAATCGTGCTTCCGTATAACGCATTGCTGCTGCCGGATCCCCGTCAACACTGCCGTTATTACCGTGCATTTCAACTAAAACATTACGTACTTTCCATGTTTGGCTTAAACGTACCATCGCCTCATATACAGAGGAATCACCATGCGGATGATAATTACCAATAACGTTACCAACTGTTTTAGCTGACTTACGGAACGCTTTATCGTGTACGTTTCCTTCTACATACATAGAATATAAAATACGTCTTTGTACTGGTTTTAAGCCGTCACGCGCATCTGGAAGTGCGCGATCTTGAATAATATATTTACTATAACGTGCAAAGCGATCACCTAACACGTCTTCAAGCGGGAGGTCATGAAACTTCTCTGCTTGCATGTTATTCCACCTCCGTCTCCATAATCATTTCATTTTCTAAAATATTTCCTTCTTCTTGCATACCAAACTGTACATTACGCTCAATCCATTTACGGCGCGGTTCTACTTTATCGCCCATTAATGTTGTTACGCGGCGCTCTGCTCTTGCTGCATCATCAATTTTCACGCGAATTAATGTACGCGTTTCAGGATTCATCGTTGTTTCCCATAATTGATCTGCATTCATTTCGCCAAGTCCTTTATAACGCTGCAACATATAGCCTTTTCCGACTTTTTTTGTTACACTATCTAATTCTTCATCTGACCATGCATATTCAATTACTTCACTTTTTCCTTTTCCTTTACTTACTTTGTATAAAGGTGGAAGTGCGATAAACACTTTACCAGCTTCGATAAGTGGTTTCATATATCTGTAGAAGAATGTTAATAACAATACTTGAATATGCGCTCCGTCTGTATCGGCATCGGTCATGATTACAACTTTATCGTAGTTAATGTCTTCCACATCAAATTCATTGCCTACGCCGCCGCCAATCGCATAAATAATTGTATTAATCTCTTCGTTTTTAAAGATATCAGCAAGCTTTGCTTTTTCTGTATTAATTACTTTACCACGTAATGGTAATACCGCTTGGAAACGTCGATCTCGCCCTTGTTTCGCAGAACCACCGGCAGAGTCACCCTCTACTAGGTACAGTTCATTTTTCTGCGGGTTACGTGATTGTGCGGGTGTTAACTTACCACTTAATGTACCTTCTGATTTCTTTTTCTTTTTACCAGTACGCGCTTCCTCTCTCGCTTTACGAGCAGCTTCACGTGCTTGCGCTGCTTTAATTGCTTTTCTCACAAGAAGTGTGGCTACGTCCGGGTTTTCTTCTAAAAAGTAAGCCAAATGCTCTGATACAATGGCATCAATTGAAGAACGAGCTTCACTTGTACCTAGTTTCCCCTTCGTTTGTCCTTCAAACTGAAGTACTTCTTCTGGTACACGTACAGAAACGATAGCTGCTACACCTTCACGAATATCTGTACCTTCTAAGTTTTTATCTTTTTCTTTTAATAGTGCTACTTTGCGAGCATACTCATTAAACACACGTGTCATCGCCGTTTTAAATCCAGCTTCATGTGTTCCACCATCTTTTGTACGTACATTATTTACAAACGAAAGAATATTTTCTGAGTAGCCATCGTTAAATTGAAATGCTAGTTCTGCTTCAATCCCATTTTGTTCACCAGTGAAGTATACAACTGGGTGAATTGAATCTTTTTCTTCGTTTAAATAGGAAACGAAAGCTTCAATTCCTGTTTCATAATGAAAGACATCTTCTAAATCATTTCTTTCATCTTTTATTGAGATTTTCATCCCTTTTAATAAGAATGCAGATTCGCGTAATCTCTCGCATAATGTTTCATAATTGTAATTTGTTGTACTGAAAATCGTTGTATCTGGTTTGAAATGCATTGTCGTACCAGATTCTTTCGTCTTTCCGATTTTCTCAAGCGTCGTTACAGGAACACCACCATTTTCAAAGCGTTGTTCATAAATATTTCCGTCACGCTTAATCGTTACGACTAACCATTCAGATAAGGCGTTTACAACTGATGCCCCAACACCGTGTAAACCACCACTCGTTTTGTAACCACCTTGACCAAACTTACCACCGGCATGAAGTACAGTTAAAATAACTTCTGGTGTAGGTTTTCCAAGCTTATGCATTCCCGTAGGCATTCCTCGCCCTTTATCTATAACGCTAATACTATTATCTTTATGTATTACGACAGAAATTTCGTCGCCAAATCCCGCTAACGCTTCATCAACGGAGTTATCTACTATTTCGTATACTAAATGATGCAATCCACGGCTGTCCGTGCTCCCGATATACATACCCGGGCGTTTTCGAACGGCTTCAAGTCCTTCTAACACTTGAATCGCATCTTCATTATATTGGAACTGATGCTTCGCCAAACTCCTTGCCCCTTTCCTAATCCAAAATCAGAACATATGTTTCTATTATAGAATAACGCCTCGACTATAGTTTTGGCAAGTTATCTTATCTCTTTTATATACCATTTTCAATAGAAAAATCCTTGTTTTTTCACAAGGATTCCTCTAGGCTACTATTTCAGAAAAATAATCGTTTGTCAACGAGAAATGGATATGTATTCCAAGATTACACATTCCAAACCTTTATTATGATCCAAATGATCAATATCCAAAACGGGATTACAAGTAACAATCCCCAAAAACAGCCTTTAAAAAATCTCATGATGAACACCTCGTTCATCGGCCCTACTTATCTATAATGTGGGCTGAAGCAATCTTTCTAACTTTACAGTCTACCCTATTTTGTCATCGCATGTTCTACTTTTATACAACGATCCATTATTACAGTATAGTCTTTTTCTTTTAAAAGTTTGTATGTATCTTCATCTTGTACTCCTAATTGTGCCCAAAAAACATCTGCATCAATCTCTACAAATTCTTTTGCAACATCCATTAAAAACTCTGAGCGACGAAATACATTTACAATGTCAACGTGTTCCTTAATATCTTTTAGTGAAGAAACTGCCTTTTCTCCAAGCACCTCATCTACTGTTGGGTTAACTGGAATAATGCGGTATCCAGCATCTTGCATTGCTTTTGAAACCATATACGATGTACGTTCTGGCTTATCTGATAATCCAACAACCGCAATTGTTTTGCTTTTCTTTAATACTTCACCAATTTCCGTACGAGTTGGGTTTTCAATTGTCATAATTAATCCCTCCTATTCCTTTAGTATAGCCGATAAAGAAAGTCTCTTTCAATATGAAAGAGACTTTCTTTTATTCCGATTATTGATTCTTTGTAGCTGAGTTATCTGCTAAAGTAGCTGTTTTCGTCATTTTTTGACCGTTACGGTAGAATGTAACTTCCACTTTCTCGCCTACTTTTTTCTTCTCATATAAATATTTACGGAATTGAAGTGAGTTTTCTACTTTTTGATTATCTAATGCTACTACAATATCATATTGCTCTAAACCAGCTTTTTCTGCAGGTGATATTGGGTAAATTTTACCTAATACAACGCCGTTTGTTACTTCTTTTGGCACTTTCAATTGATTTACTGCATAAGCTTGCACATCTTCTAATGAAACGACACCTACTCCAAGAGCTGGACGTTTCACTACTCCGTCTTTTTCAAGTGATTCAATAACTGGTTTTGCGATATTAATTGGAATAGCAAATCCAATTCCTTCAACTTCTTGTTGTGCAATTTTACTTGAATTAATCCCAATTATTTCTCCGTTTTGGTTAAATAACGCACCACCACTGTTACCAGGGTTAATTGCTGCATCTGTTTGAATAACTTGAGCATTCCAATCTGCACGCTTATCGCCATCGATATCTACTGGAATTTCACGTTCTTTACTACTAATAATACCTTCCGTTACACTTCCGTCAAATCCTAATGGGTTACCGATTGCAATTGCTTTTTCACCCGCACGAAGTTTACTTGAATCACCTAAAGTGGCAACTTTATTAACATTAGCACCATCAATTTCAACAACAGCTAAATCTAACCAAGGGTCTTTCCCTACAAGCTTTGCATCTACCTTCTTGCCATCACTCAGTTTTACAGCAAGTTTATTTGCACCATCTACTACATGATTGTTCGTTACAATATATGCTTTATTCCCTGCTTTTTTATAAATAACACCTGATCCTGAACCAGCTTGTTGCTCTTGACCTGTCGGTTGCATTGCAAATGGATCAATGCTTTGTTGCATATTAATAACACCAACAACAACATCTTTCGCGCCTTCAATCATACCAGGTAAATCCGTTTCATTTTTTGCTTTATTGACAACAGGAACTACAGTACCTTCAACTTTTGAATCTGAACTAAAAGATGATACAGCCGCTCCATTATTTTGAGCCCATGGCATATATGGTGCCGCAAAACTAATTGAAACAGCCCCAACTACAGCTCCGACTAAACCTGTGAAAAAATAGCCTTTTTTACTGCCCGATTTTCTCACTTCTCTCGTTTCACTATGCTCTTCATTTAAATTTGGTCCGTCGTAATATCCCATGTTTACTTCCCCTCTCTGGTGAATTCGTATTTTCAGTATAGTCACGTTTTGTGTCCTTCTTGTGAACTCATCGTGAAATCCAATTAAAAAAATACACTTATTTAACATTGTAGACAAAAAAAGCATTTTTTGTACATTCCACCTGTAAAAGAGGATATAAAATTGTTATTTTCCTAGACTGAAGCACACAATACGTTCCGAGTTATTCTTCAAATTTATAACCAACACGAATAACAGTACCGATATGCTTCGCTTTATCTCCTAGCTTATTTCGTAGTTTTTTAATATGAGTATCAACCGTTCGGTCATCACCGTAATAGTCATATCCCCATAACTGATCTAATAAATGTTGACGTGACAACACAATTCCTTTGTTCTCCATTAAATAAACGAGAAGTTCAAATTCTTTATGTGTCAATATAATTTCTTCTCCATCTACTAAAACAGTTCTAGATAGACGATTCACTTCTATTCCAGCTAAAGACATAGCATTTTCTTCTGCTACTCCTACCACGCCATCAGCACGTTTCAGTAACGTCTTCGCGCGAGCTACTAACACTTTCGGGCTGAAAGGTTTCGTTACATATTCATCTGCACCTAATTCAAATCCTAGTAATGTATCATCCTCATCCGAACGTGCTGTTAGCATAATAATTGGTACTGCTGATTCTTTTCTAATTCGTCTACAAACAGACCATCCATCTATTTCTGGTAACATAATATCTAACATAATTAAATCAATTTCATGCTCTGCAAATAATTCTAGCGCTTTTTTTCCGTCTTCTGCTTCGATTACTTCAAAGCCTTCATTGCGAAAATAATCGCTAACAATTTCACGTAATCTTCTTTCATCTTCAACAAGTAATACTGTTTTATTCATAATAATCTATCCCGCCTTTTTACTCTTTCAATCGAATAATACGTTGATTGGAGCTTCCGCGAAATGGAAGTGTTAAATCTTTTTTCTCGATTTCAAATCTTCCATCGACTAAAACATCCCCATAATGTAACAACTCTATCATATCATTATTTTGAGAACTCTGTATCTCTTCTAACGTATAACCTGTATACATCCATAAATTTTTTTTCAAATCTTTCACAGCTTTTGCTACTTTTTTCACTTCAGCAGCTTGGAAAAATGGATCTCCACCTGAAAATGTTACATCAGTTAATGGATTACTTGCAATCTCTTTCACAATTTCTTCTACTGTCATTTCAGCTCCATTACAAATATTCCACGATTTCGGATTATGGCAACCGAAACAACGATGCGGACAGCCCGCAAAAAACACGACTGTCCGCAACCCTTCTCCATCTACTACACTATCATGAATAATGTTCATCACTTTCATTTATGTTTCACCCGATCCATCTCTTCACTACGTTTCGCACTATTCCACTTCGACATATCTCCTACAAGATAACCTGTTATACGGCGAATTCTTTCTATATTAGCCTCATCTTCATTTCCGCAGCTCGGACATTCATTTCCAATAACTCCGTGATAACTACAGCACTTACAACGGTCAACAGGATGATTAATAGAACCGTATCCAACGCCATGTTCTGCCATCGCTTGCACAATTTGTTTTAATGCCTTTTTGTTATGCATTGCTGCTCCATCTAGTTCAATATACGTAATATGTCCCCCGTTACATAGAGCGTGGAACGGGCCTTCTAAACGAATTTTATTTATCGCTTGAATGTTATAATAAACTGGAATATGGAATGAATTCGTATAGTAATTATGATTTGTTATACCGCTAATCACGCCAAATTCTTCTCTATCTTTTTTCACAAACTTCCCTGATAATCCTTCTGCTGGAGTTGCAATTACCGAGAAATTCAGTTCATGTTCTTCTGTCGCTTTATCCATTCTATCCCTCATAAAGGAAATAATTTCATACCCGAGTTTCCATGATTCTTCATCTTCTCCATGATGCTTTCCTGTTAAAGCTACTAAACACTCCGCAAGACCGATAAAACCAAGACTTAACGTCCCTTGCTTTAAAATGGATGCTACAGAATCTTCAGGCTGTAACTTTTCTCCACCGCGCCATACACCTTGTGAATATAAAAATCGGAAATCTCTTGCTCGCTTCGTACATTGATACTCAAATCGCTCTAATAATTGCTTAATTCCTAAATCTAAATAATAATTTAACGCTTCAAAAAACGCTTCTTTTGAACCACTAATTAATGCTAATTTGACTAAATTAATAGATGTAAATGATAAATTCCCTCTTCCAATCGCCGTTTCTTCTCCATGTATGTTCGACATAACACGAGTACGACATCCCATGTAACATACTTCACTTTCCGGTCGTCCATCATAATGCACAGCATTAAATGGCGCATCTAAAAATGAAAAGTTAGGGAATAACCTTTCAGCCGTTGTCTCTAACGCTAATTCAAATAAATCATAGTTCGGATCACATTCTTCAAAGTTCACACCTTTTTTCATTTTAAAAATTTGAATAGGAAAAATTGGTGTTTCCCCTTTACCAAGACCAGCTTGTGTCGCTTTTAAAAGCTGTCTAACTAATAATCGTCCCTCTTTAGACGTATCTGTTCCATAATTAATAGAAATAAACGGTACTTGTCCTCCGCCCCTACTATGCATACTATTTGAATTATGAATGAAAGCTTCACAAGCCTGATACGTATCATTTTCTGTTTCTTTCCACGCAAATTCTTCTATTTGTTCTTTCGTAAGCGGATATGACTGCAATCGTTTCTTATGTCTCTCTACTGTTTTTCTCACATATGGAGCTAAGTCAACATCAAAGAGTGCAAATGATTGACCACCGTGCTGCATATTTTGATTCGCTTGAAAAATAATAGATGAAAGAGCCAATGCACTTTTAATGTCTTGCGGTTGTCTCATATGTCCATGTCCGGTATGAAAACCGTTCGCAAGCATTTGCGCTAACGGAATCTGCGAACAAGTCGTCGTTCCAGTCGCATAAAAATCTAAGTCATGCGGATATAATATATTTTGATTGATCGCCTTTTTCACTTGATCTGACAATAAATTTTCAACTGCATAATATTTTGCACTCTCAGATGCGAACGTTCCCATTACGCCCATCGGAGAGCGGCCATCTACATTTGCATTTTCTTGCATTAAATCTTGTTCATTGCCGTGGACAATCATCTCAAACACTCTCATTAATTCTTCTCCACATGTATTTTTTTGTAACATTTATAACCCTCCACCAATATGTTGTTGTCTTTTGATTAAAATGTTACTACATATAGTCTTATTGTTTCTGTGAGAAATGTAACATTCCTGTGAAATTTTTTGCACGAAATAATGAATTTTTCATTTACAAAAAAGAAATGTGCTCTTTACAAATGTATGGTACAATATACGGGAAAAACTCTTTTTACCCTTTATCAACACATTTGAATAAAGGAGACTGAACTTATGGTTACTACATATCTTTTATTTATCGTTGCCTACTTACTTGGCTCGATTCCATTTGCACTAGTCGTTGGAAAGATTGGTTATGGAATTGACATTCGTGAGCATGGAAGCGGTAATTTAGGCGGAACAAATACATTCCGCACATTAGGGAAAAAAGCAGGTTTTATCGTTACAATTGCTGACATTTTAAAAGGTACATTAGCAACGAGCCTACCAATTATTTTCGCGTTAGATGTTCATCCACTATGGTTCGGACTAGCAGCTGTTCTTGGACATGTGTATCCGATTTTCGCGAAATTCCGTGGTGGTAAAGCAGTTGCAACTTCTGCTGGGGTGCTATTATGCTATTCACCAGTTGTTTTTGCAATATTAGCTGTTGTATTTTTCACCCTTTTATTTACAACAAGATACGTATCACTTTCTTCTATGGTAACAGCAGTTGTTGCTGTTATTGCATCCATTGTTAGCGGGGATAAAATCTTCATTATTGCGATGTGTTTATTAGCAGGTATGGTTATTTATAAACACCGTGCAAATATTGGACGAATTATAAATAAAACTGAACCGAAAGCAAACTTTTCAAAAAAGCAAAAATAAGATCGTAACCCACATAACGCAAAAAGAAAACGTGAAGCATATTAATAGCGTCTTTTTGCGTTATTTTTTATACTAAAGAAAAAGCAACATAATTTGGAGGAACTATACATGAATCTTTCCGTAACAAAAGAAGCAGCACAATGGTATAAAAACGAATTAAACTTACAATCAGGTGAAACACTACGCTTTTTCGTACAATACGGTGGTTGCAGTACTGTGCAAAAAGGACTTTCTTTAGGTATTCGTAAAGATGATCCTGCACACCCTACTGTTCAAATTCAAGAAGAAGATATTAACTTCTTTATTGAAAGCGATGATGAGTGGTTCTTCGATGGACATAATTTAGTTGTTACATTTAACGATGGTGATGATTTCCCGCAATTTAATTATGAAAAATAAAAAAACGTGGCTTCTGCCACGCTTTTTTATTTTTTCTTGATTTCCTCATATTTCGCATACCACTCTGGATAGAACTTTTTAAATGATACAGGGCGGAATCCTTCTTTTTTTGCACAAATATTCGTTGTACTTGCAGTAATACAAAGTTCGCCATCACCATTATAAATTTCATATCCATATACAACGCGAAGCGGGCTCACTGTATCAACCCACGTCTTTACAATTGCTTTTTCCCCGTAACGCATCGCTTTACGATAAGAAATTTGCAAATCTAAAACAGGAGAAATAATTCCTTCCTTCTCCATTTCAACATATGAAAACCCTAAATCTTGTATAAGTTTCGTGCGACCTAATTCAAGCCACACTAAATAGTTTGAATGGTAAACAACACCCATTTGATCTGTTTCCGCATAGCGGATTTCAACTTCATGTTCTGCTACAAACATATGGATTCGCCTTCTTTCACTTCTGGTGCCTTACATACATTTAATCATAATACAGTGACATCAAAAATAAAATAAAAATAGTGAATCTTTTCCCGAAAGGAGCAAGCATATGATTCAAATTGTAACGGTTCGCAGCGGTGATAGCGTATATAGCTTGGCATCAAAATATGGATCAACACCTGACGAAATAGTAAAAGACAACGGACTAAATCCAGCTGAAACACTCGTTGTTGGTCAGGCACTAATTGTGAATACGAAAGGAAATAATTACTATGTACAGCCTGGCGATAGCTTATATCGAATCTCTCAAACATATAACGTTCCTCTCGCTAGTTTAGCTAAAGTGAATAACTTATCTTTAAAATCCATTCTCCATGTTGGACAGCAATTATATATACCGAAAGGGACGAAACGAGCAGTAGAATCCATCGCTTATTTACAACCTTCAACTATCCCCATTAAAGAAAGTTTAGTTAATGCTACACGTGCCATTAATCCATTTTTAACATATTTAGCTTACTTCAGTTTCGAGGCAAAAAGAGATGGTACGTTAAAAGAACCAACTGAAACAGCTAAAATTGCTAATATTGCAACGCAAGGAAACACCATTCCTATGCTCGTTATTACGAACATCGAAAATGGAAATTTCAGTGCCGATCTGACATCAGTTATTTTACGGGACGCAACAATTCAAAACAAATTTATTACAAACATTTTGCAAACAGCTGAGAAGTACGGTATGCGAGACATTCATTTTGATTTCGAGAGCGTGGCACCTGAAGATCGCGAAGCGTATAATCGTTTTTTACGAAATGTGAAAACACGCTTACCTAGCGGATACACATTAAGTACAACACTTGTACCGAAAACAAGTTCAAATCAAAAGGGAAAATTTTTCGAAGCTCACGATTATAAAGCACAAGGTCAAATTGTTGATTTCGTCGTCATTATGACATACGACTGGGGTTGGCAAGGCGGACCACCGATGGCTATTTCTCCTATCGGTCCTGTAAAAGAAGTACTTCAATATGCAAAATCTCAAATGCCTCCGCAAAAAATTATGATGGGACAAAATTTATATGGATTCGATTGGAAACTTCCGTTCAAACAAGGAAACCCACCAGCAAAAGCAGTTAGCTCTGTTGCAGCTGTTGCACTTGCTCGTAAATACAATGTTCCGATCCGCTATGATTTCACAGCTCAAGCTCCACATTTCAATTACTTTGACGAAAACGGTGTACAACACGAAGTTTGGTTTGAAGATGCGAGATCTATTCAAAGTAAATTCAATTTAATGAAAGAACAAGGCATTGGCGGTATTAGTTATTGGAAGATTGGCTTGCCATTTCCACAAAATTGGCGTTTACTCGTTGAAAACTTTACAATTACGAAAAAGGGCTGACAAAAGTCAGCCCTTTTTGTACATTCTGTTAAGATTCATCTTTGATTTCACTTTTTAATGAGTCAATACTTTCTAAACGTCTTTGATTTTTTGCTTCAATAGCAGAACGGTCTTTTTCATTAGAAAGCTCCGCTGTTTCTTTTGCTTCATTAAAGTTATCAATTGTATTTTGCACTATTTCTTGTAACTTTTCAGCGTTATCACTTCGATTATCTGGATTTGGCATGTACTTTCCTCCTAATATTGTATATACACACCATCTTAAATTACCTATCTTCCCTCAAATTTATACATAAAAAAGGAGAATACAATATTCTCCTTTTCTTTAACCGTTATCAACAATCGGTTGTTTACCCGTTTGGTCTTGCATTTGCTTCCCTTTATTGCCACCAGCTTTTTTTGATTGTGTTCCAATATGATTCGGTGCAAAATCTTTTGAATTCTTTTTCGGATTACCCATTACTATCGCCTCCTTAACACTAGTATCGTACTAGTGTTAAGAATTATTCAGCTTGCTTAAAAAGTTTCATTTCATAACGTTTTTCAATACGCTCTTCAATACGATCGATTGCATCACGATCGCTTAATAATTGTTGTTTATTTTCTTTCACAAGTTCGTCAAATGATTTACGTCGACTTCTTCTCATGCTGTTCACCCTCTCTCCATTACTTTCTTATTACATAGTATGAGCAAAGGAAAAACTCTTTAATCAGATTTGTAAGAAAATTTTATGTTTTAGTACTCCTAAAAAAACTCCGTGTACAATAAATCGTACACGGAGTTTTTTTATACCATAATATTTAAATACTCTTTTAACTTTTCATCTGCATTCATTTCACTTTGTTTATAATCACGCAGCGCTTGCAGTACGAAATCATACTGTTCTAAAATATAACTTTCTAATTTCAAGACATCCTCTAAGCTATTCAGCATAATTCTCGTATTACCAACTTCACTTTTTAATGCCGGTTCACATGCTAAACTCGTACATATTTCTTTCACATCATCTTCTAATATGTCTGTTAGTACATATTTCTTTCGCCCTTTTACCTTTAATCTCATAACTGGATAAAAAGCTTTTATATCTAAATAGCTGCCTACATTCATGCAACGAATCCATTCGATATCACGTTTATTTCGTACAAGTATCTCTTTTACCGCTTCATATACTACTGTTTCATCAAGTGCTTTCTTATTCAATTTCCTTTTTGCCTCTTCTTCAATAGATGCACATTTTTGATAAACAGCTGCACACGTAATACAATCATCAAATGCATTATGAGAGCTTAAACGAATTCCGAGCATTCTCTTTAACGTTTCAAGTTTATGATTAGGTGCGTGCTTCATATATTTCTTCGCTAAAAATACAGTATCAATCACTTTGTTTTGAGGTTCCGGTAACCCAAGCATATTGACGTTGCTTTTCAAAAAGCGCATATCAAAAGAAGCGTTATGAGCGACAATTACATTTGTATGTAAAAATGCTAAAAATACAGGTAACACTTCTTCAATCGTCGGTGCATCTGAAACACGATAATTTGTAATACCTGTTAAACTCGTTATTCGATCCGGGATTGGACGCTCCGGATTCACATAGGAAACAAATTGATCTACTAGTTCATGATTACGATATTTCACTGCTGCCACTTGAATGATTTTATCATTATAAGGGTTAAATCCTGTTGTTTCAAAGTCAATTACAACATAATCTAACGGTAAGGATATATTCCCCACTTGAACCCCTCCTTTATCTCTAAACGTTTATATTTCTTTTATCATAACATGCTGCTATCACTACGTGAAAAAGAAAAGGCAGAAATGGCTACTTTCCACCTCTACCTTTTCGCCTTTATTTTAATTTAGCAATTCGTTTCTCCATCTCTTTTTGCGTCATCGGTCCAATGAACTTATCTTGAATAACACCTTTTGTATCTATAAAATACGAAGTTGGGATCGTAATGACTTTATAGGCTGTTGTTACATCAATGTTCTTGTCCAATAAGATAGGAAATGTAATTCCTTTTTCCTTCGCAAAATTACTTACCTTTTCTACTCCTCCACCTTTTTCGGAAGGCGTATAATTTATTGCCAAAATTTCTACGTTATCTTTATGTTTTTTATAGAAAGCTTCCATATCCGGCATTTCTTGCTGGCAAGGTCCACACCACGTTGCCCAAAAGTTTAAAATCACCTTTTTTCCTTTCAAATCCGATAACTTTATATTCGTTCCATCTAACTTCGTTAATTCAAAGTCTGGCGCACTCTTTCCTATTTCAATACCGTTACTTGCAATCATTTCTTTCATAGCAGCTTCACTTTTTTCTTGCTCTCCTTGTACCGCCTGATCGTTTTTACCAAACTGTTCATAAGCTGCATATCCCGCTAAACAAAGTAACACTACAATAATCGTAAGCTTCCGCCACATTTTATATCACCCTAACATGTTTATCTTCTTTTAATATATCCATTCAAATGCTATATACCTTATTTTAGCTTATACGGACAAGCTTGGAAATATTCACAGTCAAAATAATTTGAATATTCTTATTTAAAGTGTAATTTTTTCCTTTTCATCATATAATTAGAATAATAAATGAAGTGTTGTTTATCTTCTTATGGACCCATTCACCTTTTTACTTTCGTAGTTATATAACTTTCAACAAAAGGGGGATTTTTATGAATTCATTCGAAAAAATAACATTATATATTCTTAGTTTTCTTTTATATCCAATCGGTATTATTGCGTGGATCATTTCACTCTTTAGTAAAGATATTGAAAAAAAGAAAATAGGACGTATTTGTCTCTACATCTCTCTAGTTTCATTCGTCCTTTTCGTAATCCTCGGAATTGCAACTTTCCTTATGACCGCTACTTTTAATGTTGATCTGAATCATTCTGAATCTATCGAGTATCAAATAAATGACGCTGAATAAAGATAAGTGCATTGCGCTTATCTTTATTTACACCCTTTAAAAAACGAATGATTATTTATTAATTTTTCA
Source organism: Bacillus sp. TE9106W (assembly GCF_054062215.1). Lineage (NCBI taxonomy): Bacteria > Bacillati > Bacillota > Bacilli > Caryophanales > Bacillaceae > Bacillus > Bacillus sp. TE9106W. Next base: position 56,221 of record NZ_JBSSFA010000022.1, on the reverse strand, counting down.
GGATTTCCACATGCTACAATACTTCCTTCTTTCATGATGACAACGCGATCTGCTAGTATCACTTTCTCTACATAATGCGTTGCTACAATTCTCGTTACATCGCTTCCTAGCCCTTCTATCATATCCCAAACAACTTCTTGATTGCTCGGATCTAATCCCGCTGTTGGTTCATCTAAAATAATAAGATTCGGATTTGAAACAATTGCTCGCAATAATGCAAGACGTTTTCTTTCTCCCCCTGAAAACTCTTCACCACTTTTATGTAGTACAGTTTGAAGCCCTTCAGGTAATCCACTAATAATCGGCGTTACGTTTACAAGTTCAGCATTTTTTTCTAACTTGTTTTCTAAGCCCTCTTCTCTGAAATACATATTCTCTTTTACTGTCGTCCGAAAAAAAACGAGGTTCTTGCCACACTGTAGTCATTCGAGCCCCATTACCGTAATAAACAACACTACCGCTAGATGGTTTATACAAGCCTGTCATTAATTTTAAAAGCGTTGTTTTTCCCGCACCACTTTCTCCTACAATCATAACGAGTTCACCAGGATTAATTTGCAAATCGATATTATGAATTCTACATTTCTCTTCATCATTCTCCTGAAATGAAACATTTGTTATTGTCATCCCCATCGCTCTTTCTACATTACTATTTGCCACTCGTTTATCTAAAAAGGAAAACACTCTACTTGCCGAAGCAGCTGCAACTTGTGACATCATTAATAAATCTCCCACATAACGGACAGGGAAAAAGAGCATCTCTATTGTCGCTAAAACTGCAACAAGTGAACCAACTTCCATTTCACCCTGCATTATTTTTTGCGCACCTATAATAAGAACAACGATATATGCTCCTGTTTCAATCACTGTTCCAACTACTCCAATGCAGTGCTGCATCATCGTCTTCTTTACTTCTGTTTTATACGATTGTGCTGTTACTCCTTTAAATAAGCGAATGGCCCATTTTTCTTTTTGCAAACTACGTAAATCTTGCGCTCCTTTTACAAACTGTGACATCATCTCTACAACAGTTGATTGATTTTTTTGAGCAATACTAGCAATATTTCTTACCTTCTTCCCTAAAAGCATCGGAACCATTGCACTTAAAAATAAAAATGGAGTTACCCACAATATAAACTGTATATCTATATGTTGTAGTGCTATAAACGCACCTATAAATTGCGCAATAGCGTGTATATATTCTATTAATATAGAACCATATAGCCTGACCCAGTTCGGAATATCAGATACAACTAACGTCTCTAACTCTCCTTGTTTAATTTTCTCACTCTCTTCAAACGGTAATAAGAAAAAATGGCGCAATACATCTATACGTGTCTTTCGCAATATTCGTTGACTTGCTTTGGAGCTTATATAATCAAATGAAAGATTGTTCACCCACATCAACAAGCGGCTAGCTGCAAACAAAGTAATGTAAAGGTACGCTCCCTTCAGCTCTCGTTGAATCAGATTATCTACAATTAGTCCCATGAATAGTGGACGGGATAGATTTAAAATAGCCGCAAAGGATCCACTGCATATAGCTGCGATTACCAATATTTTTTCTTTCTGTAACGGTAACAAAATTCTTTTATATTCTTTCATGTCGTTTCCTCCATTTTTTATAGTAAAAAGAAAGGGATGAAACCAAATGGTTTCATCCCTTTCCATAAAATAAGGAAGCTAACAGTTGTTAGCTTCCTTCTCGTTCATTTCAATTATTTAGTTTGACACTTTAGATTCTTCAATTTTCTCACGAAGAACCATTTGTAAGATACCACCGTGACGGTAGTAGTCAATTTCAACTTCACTATCGAAACGAGCTACTACTTCAAATTGTTTTTCGTTGCCATCTGCATCAGTTGCAACTACTTTTACAAGATCGCGCGGTCTAACTGTTTTGTCAATTTGAATTTCAAATGACTCGTTACCAACAAGACCTAATGTTTCAGCGCTTTCGCCATCTTTAAATTGAAGTGGTAATACGCCCATTAACACTAAGTTACTGCGGTGAATACGTTCGAAGCTTTCTGCAATTACTGCTTTAATACCTAATAAGTTTGTACCTTTTGCAGCCCAGTCACGAGAACTTCCCATACCGTAATCTTTACCAGCAACAACTAAAAGGCCTGTGCCATCTTCTTTATATTTCATAGCAGCATCATAGATAGATGTTACTTCACCAGTTGGCCAGTATGTTGTATATCCGCCTTCTGTTCCTGGTGCGATTTGGTTTTTAATACGGATGTTCGCGAATGTACCACGCATCATAACTTCATGGTTACCACGACGAGAACCGTAAGAGTTAAAGTCAACTGGTTGTACGCCGTTTTCTAATAAGTATCGTCCAGCTGGTGTGTGCTTACCGATTGAACCTGCTGGTGAAATGTGGTCTGTCGTTACAGAGTCACCAAATTTACCAACTACGCGTAAGCCTGATAACGTTTCAACTTCACCTGGCTCTTTAGATAAACCTTCAAAGAATGGTGGGTTTTGAATGTATGTTGAATTATTATCCCAAGTATATAAAGCTTCGTTTGAAGTTTGGATTTCATTCCAACGCTCATTGCTGTTAAATACTTGTGCATATTCTTTCTTGAACAGTTCAGATGTAACAACACTTTGGACTACATCTTCAATTTCTTTAGCTGATGGCCAAATGTCATTGAAGTAAACAGCATTGCCATTTGCATCTTTACCGATTTCATCATTTTTCAGGTCAATATCAACAGTACCTGCAAGTGCATAAGCCACAACAAGTGGTGGTGATGCTAAGTAGTTCGCTTTTACAAGCGGGTGAATACGACCTTCAAAGTTACGGTTACCAGATAAAACAGATGTTACTAATAAATCGTTTGCTGCGATTGCTTCTTCTAATTCCGGTGCTAATGGACCAGAGTTACCGATACAAGTCGTACAGCCGTAACCAACTGTTTGGAAACCTAATTGGTCTAAATACGTTGTTAAACCTGATTTATCTAAGTATTCAGTAACAACTTTAGATCCTGGTGCTAATGATGTTTTTACGTACTCAGGTACTTTAAGTCCTTTTTCAATTGCTTTCTTCGCAACTAAACCTGCCCCAATTAATACGTATGGGTTTGATGTATTTGTACAGCTTGTAATTGCAGCAATTGCAATTGCACCTGTTTTCATCGTTACTTCTTTATCTTCTAATGTAACCTTCACTTCTTTATCAAACTCTTGCTCATTAAATCCAAGTCCTTGTGTTCCAACTGGTGCTACAACAGCTTTGTGGAACGCATCTTTCATATCTGAAAGTGGAATTAAATCTTGTGGGCGTTTCGGTCCAGAAAGGTTAGATTCGATTGTATTTAAATCAATTTCAACAAGATCAGTGTAAATTGGATCTTTGCTGTCTGCTGTATAGAATAGGCCGTTCGCTTTACAGTATTCTTCAACAACGCGAATTTGTTCTTCATCTCTACCTGTTAAACGCAAGTATTCTAATGAAATTTCGTCGATTGGGAAGAATCCACAAGTTGCGCCGTATTCTGGTGCCATATTTGAAATTGTCGCACGGTCAGCTAAAGGCATGCTCTTTAAGCCATTACCGAAGAACTCAACGAATTTACCAACTACACCTTTTTGACGTAATACTTGTGTTACTTTTAATGCAACGTCAGTTGCTGTAGTACCACTTGGAAGTGTACCCGTTAATTTCACACCGATTACTTCAGGTACCGGGAAGTATGAAGGCTGTCCAAGCATTCCTGCTTCTGCTTCAATACCACCAACGCCCCATCCAAGAACGCCGATACCGTTAATCATTGTTGTATGTGAGTCTGTTCCAACTAATGAATCTGGGTATGCAACTAAGTCACCTTCAGCATTTTTCACAGCGTGAACAACTGGTGCTAAATATTCAAGGTTTACTTGGTGTACAATACCTGTAGCTGGTGGAACTGCACGGTAGTTATCAAATGATTTTTGTGCCCAGCTTAAAAATTTATAACGTTCTTCATTACGCTTAAACTCTAAGTCCATGTTGAATGCAAGCGCGTCTGCCGTACCCGCTCTATCAACCTGTACAGAGTGATCAATTACAAGGTCTACAGTAATTTCCGGATTAATTTTATCAGGATCCCCACCCATGTCTGCCATTGCTTTACGAAGCGAAGCCAAATCAACAACAGCTGGAACACCAGTGAAATCTTGTAAAATTACACGAGATGGTTTAAATGGAACATCGATATCTTGTACATCTTTCGTTCCCCATTTCGCTAAATTTGTAACATGCTCTTCTGTAATTACACGTCCGTCTACTTGACGAAGTACTGATTCAAGTAAAACTTTCACGGAATATGGTAATTGAGATACGTTGCCAACCCCTGCGTTTTCAAGCGCTTTCAAATCATAATAATGATACGTTTTTCCATCTACTTCAAAAGTTGCACGTGATTGAAATGGATTATGTTTGACCATTATGTTTCCCCCCTGTTAAACGTGACTAAGTTGTCTGAATATAAAATGTAGACAAACTTTTCAATACCTTACGATAATATCTTATTACAACTTTCTAAATAAGTAAATAATAAGAAACTTATAGATTATCATAAGTTTTCTTTATGTTTCTAAATTTGAATAGCTTTCATGCTCCTTATGAATACTATTACCATAAAGTAAAGTGCTCTATTAACGCTTTACTTACAGTTCATACATACTATGAACTGCTCATCATTCAACTTACAAAAAAGTTATAGAGGTGAAATAAAATGAGTAAAAGAAAAGCAAATCATACTATTTCAGGAATGAATGCGGCATCTGCACAAGGACAAGGTGCTGGTTATAACGAAGAGTTTGCAAATGAAAACTTAACTGCTGCAGAACGACAAAATAATAAGAAACGCAAAAAGAACCAGTAACGAAAAATCCCAAAAGGAACATTCACCTTTTGGGATTTTTTCTAATGTTTATAACGTAATAATTCCGAAACCGTTACAAATCGATAGCCCTGCTTTTTCAGTTCAGGTAAAATTTTTGCTAGCGCTGCTACTGTTTGACTACGATTATTTCCTCCATCATGTAACAATACAATATCGCCACTTTTAGCATTTTTCAATACATGATTTACAATGGATTCAACCCCTGGATTTGCCCAATCACGTGGATCTTGATGCCACGACCATAGAACAGTTTGATAACCAGCTTCTTTCGCTGTTTTAAATACAGCATCGTTAATATATCCGCCAGGTGGACGGAATAGTAAAGGTTCTTTCACCCATTTTTCGAAAAATTTCTTTCCATCTAAAATATCATTTTCTAATTTTTCATCTGAAGAATTACTCGCATACAAATGGTTCATCGTATGGTTTCCAATTTCATGTCCTTCTTTTAACACTTGTTTCACTAAATATGGATTACGCTGAACTCGAAATCCGATCATAAAAAATGTCGCTTCTGCTTTATATTGACGTAATAAATTTAAAATTTGTGGTGTATAAGTTGGATCTGGTCCATCATCAAATGTAATGGCAATAATCTTTTCATTATTAGGTACTTCCCATGTTACATAGCCAGTTGGTTCTAGCTCTTTTCTGAGCAACATTTTCGCTTCCACTTTTTCAACTTGAAATATATGTACTGCGCATAATAAAGAAAAAACGAATAGAAAAATTTTCTGTCTTAACATAACATTTATTAAAGTAATAAGGTTGTCGAATACACAACAACCTCATTTACTTTTCTAATTGATCTACATGTTGCATAATATTTTGAAGATTATTTTCGTATTGCTCAAGTTGTGGGCGTTGTGTTTCCGAAGCTACTTCTAGTGCATTTTGAATCTGTTCATACGCTTCCTGAACCTCTTGGCGTAATTCTTTTAAATCATGACCGTAGTTTGGATCATTTTTCACAATGTTGTTAAATGCATTTTCTGCTTGTGTAACTCCTTGCTGAGCTGCTTGAAACGCTTGTTGTTTATCTTTATGATATGGCATTATACAATCCCCTTTCCATAATAGTTAGTCCCATTTATCTTTACCTTTTTTTCTAAAAACATTCTCGTATAAATTCGCAAACTTCTCTCATTCTAAAGAGAAAGAGGAGGTGTCACATACAATGGGTAAAAACAATCGTGAAGCGAAAGAAAAAAAGGGACAACCTGAACCATTAAGCGGATCTCATAAAGTAAAAAACCGTAACCATTCACGCCAAAAGAATCATGCGCATCATGATATGTAAAACAAAAAGTGCACACTAGCTACTTTTTCCACATACAATGTTTATATTTTTCCATTTATTCTTCACCCCTACTTCATTCATGCATAACATAGTATGAATTGAGATTTTACGGAGGGTGTCTTACATGGGCAAGAAAAAGAAGGATTGTCTTTTTCATGTTGATGGTTTCGAAGAATGGATGGACCAATTTTGTTCTGATTCTTGTAGTAACTTTAGTTTCCCAAATCAAATTCATATTGATCTTTGTGAAACGGAACAAGAATACATTTTGGAAACAGATGTACCAAATGTAACTGAACAAAATGTAGTTATTAAAAAGATGGAGACAGGCCTAAACATTTGCATACTTCATAAAAATATTTCTTTGCAGCGGAACATTCCTTTACCCGCTACTATTATTTATAAGAAGATGCTAGCCTGCTTAGAGAATGGATTTTTAGCCATTCATATTTCCAAAAACGAAGTAGCTAATAAACATGAAGAGAAAGTTCTTTTTCAAATTGAGAATTAAAATAAATACAAAGATAGGCCCCAGTCGTCTACTGGGGCTTATTTTATTTCGCATGTACTTCCATATTAGAATTTCTGTCATATCTTTTTTTCAATAAACCTTTTGTAATTAAAAGTACAGGAAATGCTACAGTTGAAAATATAGCTAGCGCTGAAAATACTACAAATCCATTTTGGTACCCGTAATAATCGAGCAGTACTCCCCCAAACCATGGACCAATTACTGCTCCAATTCCTGAAAATCCCATTGCTCCAAAATATGTTCCTTTTAAATGTGAAACAGCTATACCATCTATAAATACAAACACCCAAGCGATCATGGACCATATTATAATTGTTATTCCTAACGGATGAATATTTTGCAACTTCCCCTTCATCTTAAAAACCTACTCTCCCTGTTCTTACATAAAAAAAGAAAGCAAAGGTTCTGATATTATCCCCTTTCATATATATTCTTTCACACAATCATCCATATCCTTATATATTGTTTTTTGTGAAAAGGTGTCAAAGAATACTATTTCGTAAAATTGGTAATTTGTATAGAGGAAGATACAGGATAATTAACTTCATCATATTAATTTTAAGTATTTCTCCCCCCTTAAACTTAAAAAAAAAGATTTTCTTTTAAGAAAAGATACTTAAAAGAAAATCTTTTTGATTATAAATGCCATTAAAATTAATTGAATTATTTATTCCGGGATTACTAAACTCAGTTTTCAGTTGTATTTATTTTATAATACTCTGCTGCTGTGTACATATTCCATCGCCAGAAACTAGATCCCTGAGATACAATATACCGGTCTAAAAAAATTTCAAAATTGGAATGGAGGGGATGTAAGTCTAATATGTCATCTCCTAACAACAAATAATCTGGGCTATTACTTCTAACTTTACTGTTATCAACTACTAAATAATTTTCATGCACATGTGCAATTGGATACACGTCTTTTGGTAGTTGTAGGTTACTATGTGTGACTTCTATTTCATTGAGAGAAAATATGCTTATACCACCACCTATATTTATATCCCCTTCCAATAACATTTCAAAGATGCGAGCTCCATTGTGTTGTTGTAAAAAGATTTTATAATCTATAGGTAATGTCCATTCAGTATTATTTTCGAATGATTTAATTTCTCTTTGTTCTACTGGTGAATTAAATGAACAAGTTACTGTACTAGTATTTCCTTGTTCATTTTGTAAATTTAATTTATTGTTTGCTTTACTTAATCTTTGTTTTAAGGAATCTAAACTTTTAAGAATGATAGTGTTTTGCATATTATTCACCTAACTTTAAATTTTAGTAGGCAGACCACCATGGGTTTACAATCTGTTGATGAATTTGACGTGGTAGAGGGAATAAATTATCAAAGGAATTATTACCTCCATATGCTCTAGGAATTACATGGTGTATATCTGCTTCAGACCAGTCCCATCCTGGGTTACCATAAGTATCGATGTATTGAGCTATATAAGCGGCTCTCTTATAAGAATCCCAATCCACAGGGTTATCTGCTTTTGGTAAGTTTGCTCTTTTTGGGATTGGCATATACTGTTTACTATGTCCATTATAAATGATAGGATACATTACTGCTTTCTTATTAGCTAAGGTTGGGTCATATTGCTCAGAACTTGTTTGAGGATAACTGCCTACCCATCCCGCTGTAGTGTTATGGTTTGTTGCCCACCACTTTGTAGAATTAACTTTAAATGATTTTTGTGCAATCTGTCCAGGATGTATTTGGGAACCTTGCCAATCTACTTCTAAGTAGCCTTGTCGATAATAAGCATCATCATAGATATCTCCTGCGTATAAGCTAAGATTGGATAATACAACTATAGGGGCTTGTCCGATAATGTCCGTAATTTTTATGCTAAGATCAATGCTTTGAGTAAATTCATTAAATGTTGTTGAGTATTCAAGAGCTAGAACACTTTCTTGTTGAGCTGTTTTAAACTGTTTTGTTTTATTATCTTGTTTCTGGTTAGGAACTACTGTTTGTTTACCTGTTTGGAGTATGTCTGTATTCTTTGGAGTAATAGATTCCGGAGATTGTTTGTGTAATTCATTTGCCTCTTTAACTATTTTTGCTGCGTCATACGTACTTTTATCGATTTTTTTGGTGTTTCCATTAGACTCAACACTAAAATATTCAATATGTTTTATTGGGTGGTTAACTTCAATTACTATGTCGTTGGACTGAACTGGTTGTACTTCTGCCTGACTAATTATTGGAGAAAAAAATGTTAAAATTGCTAAACCTGAAACTAAAAGAAACTGAAATAATTTACTTCTAAATTTCATTTCACATGCCTCCGTTTGTTTGTTTTTTCTAACAATTAAATATTAACATGTGTTAGCTTTGTTCAGGATAAATTTAATTGATAATTATTATCATTATCCGTAAGCGCTTCCTGGTGTGTAAAGTATAGATTTTTATTATTATCTATACCATTATCTCTTTGAATAAAGATAAACAAGCCACCCTTAAAAGAAAGCAATAGCTTGTAAGGGTGGCTTAGTGTGTTTCGAATAGCTTTGTATTTAATTGTTTAATCTCCCCTTCTGCAAGGGGCTGATAAAATGCATGCTGTAATCCTCGTATGTGTAAGGTCTCTCCTATACATAATAAAACTCTACCAGGAATTAAGTCTAATAATAGTTCATTATTAATACGCTGTGCTTGCTTAACGGTAGAAACATAAATAACTAGGATAGTAGGGTTATTCCCCAAATCCTTCATGAGAATATCTCTACCTGATTCCACGAAATCTTTCCATCTAGCAATAATTCTTTTCAAGCGTTCCCTTTTATCTGTTAATAAGGTGGAATATACAACGAAATTAAACTCTTGATTTACTCCAGCTTGCACTGCAAAACTTAAAGGAGGGCTAAAAACCCCCTTACTAATTGATGGATGCATAATATGCCCTAAAAAAGATGGAGCATAACGCAGGTGACAAAGTAAGTCTATATCATGCCAATAACGTAGGTGAACATATTTACCGTGATTATCAAGACGCTCAGGGGCAAAGAAGAATATATTACCTTACCAGTACTTTAAGAGCTTATAACCGTTATCGGATAATGTATATGTTTCTTCAAAGATCTCCATATCAAAAACCTCTACTTGCCATTTTTCAATTAATTGATAGTAAAGTAACCCTTGAAGTGCATCATTTATTTTTTTACGTGAATACTTATCCTTGAATAAATATAATAAATGATTAAATCGAACGGATGTATAGATACCAATGAAAGAGAGTATGGCGTACTGTTCTTCTGTTAAACACTGCTTAAACTTTACCAATTCGTCATAAGAATGGAATACATAGGTTTTATTGAGCCCATGAATCCGATATATATGAAGTCCCTGTAATTCCTCATTTGATAAATGAGGAATTACAGGGGGTATAGGTAGATATAATCTGTACCCTTTTTATACTTGCGCTGTTGATACCCGCGCTGTTCTCGTTATATCCATATCTATGCCATATGTAAACTGTAATTCTTTACAAACATCTTTAATTAAAATTGCGACATTATACTTCTCATTAAATTGTAAAACGATATTTTCTACTTCTTCATATGTATACTTATAGTCCCCTGTAATGACACTTTTTAGATCAAAGCATTCATTTATACAAAGTTGTACAAGCAACTGGTCATATTTCTCTATTACATCTTCTTTCTTCCACAGTACCTCTTTTACATATAACCGATCAAACTTCACGCTTTCTCGATTACAATCCGTTAAAATCCGGGTCATTTCATTTAATTCTCGATACAATTCAGAAATATTTTTGCTTAAACTAAGCAGTTTATCTACGCCGTTTTCATATAACATATTCATTCCACCCCCGCATTTTCTTCCTCTTATTATAGCAAGAAAATTCTAAAAATAGTTTCTTTCTTCTGAAATATTAGGAAACGAATTTCGATTGCTTTACAATGAAACTAGCGAACACGAAAGGGGAAAGAAAATTGGAGCAAAAATTATATTACACTGACGCTTATAAGCAAGACTTTACTACAAAAGTTATAAAGCAAGATTATGATAAAGACGGTAACTTATACGTTATTTTAAACGAAACGGTATTTTACCCAACAGGTGGCGGGCAACCTCATGATACTGGAACTTTAAATGGCATTGCTGTACTTGGTGTTGAAGAAGTCGACGAAGAAATCCGCCACTTCATTGCAGAACAATTACATAGAGAAGAAGTAGAAGGTAAAATTAATTGGGAGCGCCGTTTTGATCATATGCAACAACATGCGGCTCAGCACATTTTATCTGCTGCTTTTTGGGATTACTTTAACATACCTACGATTGGATTCCATCTTGGTAAAGAAACGGTAACAATTGATTTAGAAACAGAAAATTTATATGCAGAAACGGTTGAAAAAGCAGTGCAAATTGCGAACAAAATTGTTTTTGAAAATCATCCAATTCTTATTAAATGGATGAACTTAGAAGAAGCGAAAACATTACCACTTCGCAAAGAACCGACTATGACAGAAAATATACGCGTTGTTATTATTGAAAACTTTGATTATAACGGCTGTGGTGGAACGCACCCGAAACATACAGGTGAAGTAGGGCCTATTCAAGTACTAGGATGGGAACGTAATAAAGGCGGCATACGATTAACATTTATCGCTGGTTGGCGCACACTTAAATTAATGGGACAACAGCAACAAATTATGAAGGATGTTTCTAAACAATTAAACAGTAGCGAAGCTGATATTCCAGCAAAAGTAGCACAACTTCTTACTTCTCAAAAAGAAAATGAAAAAGCAATGCAAACAATGACTGAAAAATTATTATATACAGAGGCAAACGAACTACTTCAACAACCTACCAAAATACATGCTGGCATACTTATTTCTAAAGTGTTTACAAATCGTTCTATGCAAGAAATCGCAAAGCTATCCGCTATTATTACAGAACAACAAGAGCATGCCATTACATATTTCGTTATTGAAAACGAAGACAAATTACAATGCATCCTCGCTTGTGGAAAAACAGTCACGCTCGATATGAATGCTCTTTTAAAAGAGGCACTTCCTACAATTGAAGGAAAAGGTGGCGGAAATAAAAAGAGTGCTCGCGGCGGTGGGAAAGCGATTATGAGCGGGGATGAGTTTTTAAATCAACTTATTTCTTCTTTACAGTCAGCAGTCTAAAACCTGTTTATGAAGGATAGCTAACGGCTATCCTTCCACTACATTTATAGGCCTATATTTCGTTTTAACCTTTGATAACTCCCTGCATTTACAAAACCTTCACTTATAAGAGAGATAAAAGTTTCCGAAAAATCATACTGACTTAAATCTTTAATCGGTATCATTTGCACATAATGAATTGGATTATGATCAAACTCGTTAGAAGGTAGCGTAATTTCACCTTCAATCCTTTCAAGCAAAAACGTTATATGTAATAAAGACGGACGTGCATCTGGTTTATCACAAACATAGAGTAGCTTCTGAATGTTAACTTCTAACCCTGTCTCTTCTCTCATTTCTCGAATCATTGCTTCCTCTAACGTTTCGCCATTCTCTGCTCTTCCTCCAGGTAAAGACTAATTCCGATTAGCAACTTTTTGCTTTACTAGCAATACTTTTTCATCTTCAATTAAAATTCCAGTAACACGAACTTGCATTACATTTTCCATATACAATCTCCTCTTCCTATTAAATTTACAAATAGATCCTTCCACAAAAAGAACATATGTTTTATAATTAAAGAAAATTATGGAAGAAAGAAGTTGTTACATTCATGCGTCCATCTTTAACAAAGTCTATATCACTTGAAGATTTCCAAAACTATTATTGGTTAAAAGCAGAACTTCAAACATTTTGTCGTGAGAATGGTTTACCAGCTAGTGGCTCTAAGATTGAAATAACCGAGCGTATCTCACATTATTTACATACTGGTAAAATATTAAAAAACAGCTCTGGTCCAAAAGCGAGTAAAACTTCTCTCTCTTATAAAGACCTTTCTCTTCAAACTGTTATTACTGAAAATCACCGCTGTAGCGAAGAGGTTCGGGCCTTTTTCAAAGAAAAAATTGGAGCAAACTTCCGCTTTACAGTAGCTCTTCAAAAATTTTTCAAAGAGAATATTGGAAAAACATATGAAGACGCGGTAGCTTTTTGGCATGAAGAAAACGCACGAAAAAAAGACCCTACATACAAAACAACGATTAGTGCACAATTTGAATACAATCGCTTTACTCGTGACTTTTTCGAAGATCCAAATAATAAAGGAAAATCAAAAGCTGATGCTATCGCTGCTTGGAATGAAATAAAAGCAAAACCTGGTAGCAATGCTTATGTTCCTCAAAAAGTAGAAAACTAGTTCCTTTCTAGTCTTCTACTTTCTCAAATAATAGTGCAAGACCTATCCCGCCCCCTATTCCTAACGTTGCGATTCCATATTTCATACGCTCTCGTTTCGCCTGATAAAACAAGCGCGTTACAAGCATAGCCCCAGATGCACCGTACGGATGACCAAGCGCAATTGCCCCACCATTTACATTTAATTTTCCGAAAGGAATTTGTAACTCCTTTGCACAAGCTACAACTTTTGAGGCGAATGCTTCATTTATTTCAAAATAATCGATGTCCTCTACTTTCATATTCCTTTCGTTTAATAATTTGTTCACCGCAAATATCGGACCAGTCCCCGGAAGATTTGGATCTACTCCAACTACAACACTACGAACGAAACGAAGGACAGGCTTGTATCCTAATTTTCGAGCTTGCCCCTCTTCCATTACAAGAACAGCACATGCCCCATCATTGACACCACACGAATTACCTGCCGTTACTGTACCATTGTGTAAAAATGCAGGTTTTGTTCTTTTAATAATTCGTTCATAATTCATTTCTGGCTTAATGGATTCATCTAGCAATCCATTAAAAGACAATATTTCCTCATGTACATATCCTTTTGCTAATGCTTGCAGTGTTCGTTTATAACTGAGGCATGCATACTCGTCTTGCATTTCTCTCGTGATGTTATAACTTTCTGCAACATACTCAGCCGCTACTCCCATATTAGGATCGCCAATTGTTTCTGGTGAAAATCGCGCCCTATTTTGAAAAGGTGACGTACTTGTACTCTCTACTCCTCCGGCGATATAGCACTTACCGGCCCCGCCTTGAATGAAATGACATGCGGTGCGAATCGCTTCCAATCCGGCACCACATTGCCGGTCAATCGTTACACCCGGAATATGATGACCAAGCCCCGCTTCTAAAGCAGATAATCTCGCAACATTCCCTCCTGGCCCAACAACATTCCCTAATATGACATCGTCTATTGTTCTCTCCATTCCTTTACTAAAAAATGTAAGAAGCGGCGCTGCTAATTGCTGAACTTCATAGTCTTTTAACATCCCATTCTTCTTACCAATAGGTGTCCTTTTCGCTTCTACAATAACTGCTCTATTCATATATTTTCTCCTGATTTTCAATGATACTTTTTGCCTCCATACGAGCGATTTTCCCGCTATTTGTATACGGTATTTCATCTACAAAATACCATTCTTTTGGTATTTTAAAAGAGGATAATCTTTGTAAGCAAAAACTCTTTAATTGTTGCCTCGTAGCACTTCCTTTTACAATCGCGACAGGTTTTTCACCCCAGTAACCATCTTCCACACCAATTACAACTATTTCATCAACAGCTGGATGTTCATGTAATACGCTTTCTATTTCTTCTGGGAAAATATTAATTCCTCCAAATAAAATCATATTCTTCTCTCTACCGATAATATAAATAAATCCTTCTTCATCTTCATAACCTACATCTCGCACTGTCATCCAGCCATCTGCATTCAACTCCCGTGCTAAAACACCATCTATTATGTATCCCATAAAAAACTGATCACTTTTCACATAAACAGTTCCTATCTCACCTTTCTGTACTTCTTTTCCTGCCTCATTACATACTCGAACTTGCACATTGTGACAAGGTTTCCCTACTGAATTTGGCCTTCTTTCGCTCTCTTCATCAACTAATGCTGTTACAAAACTCAGTTCCGATGCACCATAAAATTCATATCTTTTCGCATAAGGAAATATATTCTTTATTTTTTCTCTCGCTCCAGCTTCCCATTTCGCCCCTGACGAAATAATTTTCATTTTATTTTCTATCACTCTATTTTCTTTATATAGAGATTCAAGCATTGTCGGAACTGTATACATAACTGATATATTTTCAGTTTCTAACTTATCTAATACTTGATTTGGAATGAACTTTCTCATAATGTGAACCGTTTGCCCTACATATAATGCGCTTATTGCCCCGTATAAGAAAAGAGAATGAACAAGCGTCCCAGCTATTAAAATCGAATCCTCTCTTTTCATATGAAAGTCATGTACATTACAATCAAAACTATGAAGCCACGATTGTTGCGCACGTAAAAACGCTTTTGCTTTCCCAGTCGATCCTGATGTGAATCCCATATAAAAAGGAGCATTTTGTACATTCTCTATAGGGAAATATGTAGGAAGATATTTCTCAATCATCCTTTTCCACTCATCAATTTCAATTACTCTTCCTTCTTCATCCGGTAAATCATTTAACTTATATCTCTCTGTCACAATCATATCCGGATTACTAATTGCAATTCTTTCTTTGAGCTCATCTTGTTTCCACTTTATATCTAGTGACACACAAACCCATCCGGTCATAGCAGCACCAGCGAATAGTTGTAAAAACTCTATACGATTTTCTAATACAATCGCTATCGTTTTATTCTTCGATTCTTTTTCATTCAACCAGTTTGCTACTTTATACACTGACTCAAACCACTCTTTATATGTTAAAACTCGATCATTTTCCTTTATTGCTATTTTATTCGGTTGTAAAGAGGCATGTTTTTTATATTCTTTTGTTATTCCCATATGAGATGTCCTTTCTTTACAAAATACTAAAAAGAAACACGCAATAAACGTGTTTCTTCTCTTTCTTATCCCGCATTTGTATATTTCCCATTCTTTAGAGCAGGCGTAATAATATGTTTCAATGAACGATGTAATTTCGTTACAAGAATCGCTGCAATAATAGCTTTTATGCAATCCCCTGGTAAAAACACAGCACTCACTTTCATCGTCTCCCACACGGAAACACCCATTAAGAAAGCTTGTACAGTAATACCAAATGCATAAACTACGAAAATACCACCAATTATATTAATGCATAATACTTTTATAATAGAAACTTCACGTAAACGCTCAATTAAGTAACCAATGACAAATGCTCCAACGATATAACCAAGTAAATATCCTGCACTTGGCCCAACAAATACGCCAAAGCCACCACGTCCACCAGCAAGTAATGGCGCTCCAACTCCTACAATAAGTAAGAAAATAAGCTGGCTTAATGCACCAAGACGTGATCCTAACAATCCACCAGCAAGCATAACACCAAGTGATTGTAATGTAATTGGAACTGGTGTAATAGAAAGAGCAATTGGAGGTATTAACCCTAACACTCCCATAATAGAACTAAATAAAGCGACGAAAACTAAGTTTTTTGTATTCATATTTGCTTCTCCTATTTGTAAACTCGAAATGATTTTTAGATAACATATTATAGGAGTTATATTATCTTTCTATCTAGCGTTTGTCAACTTATTTTTAATTCAGGTTTACAAATATAAATTCCATTATTTCTCTTTTTGCAAATGCTCGAGTTCTTTCCGAAGCGCCTGTTTTAAAAACTTCCCAACAGATGTTTTCGGTATTTCTTCCATAAATACAATATCGTCTGGTAACCACCACTTTGCAAACTGTGGTTTTAAAAACTCATATATTTCTTCTTTTGTTACTGTACTATTTTTCTTTTGAACGACACACGCAACTGGTCGCTCTTGCCACTGCGGATGAGGAACGGCAACGACAGCTGCTTCAAATATAGCATCATGTGCCATTAACGCATTTTCAAGGTCAACAGAGGAAATCCACTCGCCTCCGCTTTTAATCACATCTTTCGTGCGGTCAACAATTTTTACGCAACCTTCCTCATCGACTGTGACAACATCTCCTGTATATAACCACCCATCGCGAAAGCCTTCAACAGTACGATCATCGTTATAATAGCTTTCAGCGATCCATGGCGCTCGTAAACATAGTTCTCCCATCTCCGTACTATCCCACTTCACTTCACCATTTGTACCGACTACTTTCATCTCTACACCAGGAACAAGATACCCTTGTTTTGATCGAATTTCTAATTGCTCTTCATACGATAATTCTGTTTCATAACTTTTTAAACGTGCAAGTGTTACGAGTGGGCTTGTTTCGGTCATACCATATGCATGGATGAACGGAATATTATGTTTCTGTTCAAATGCTTTAATAACACTCTTCGGTGCAGCTGCACCACCGCATAGTATTCTCGTCATACTAGATAAATCGTAACTATTATTTTCTAACTCTTGTAATACACCAAGCCAAATTGTCGGCACACCAGCAGCTAACGTCACTTTTTCAGCTTGAATCATTTCTAATAAAATTTTCGGCGTAAACATCGGTCCTGGAAGCACTTGTTTTGATCCAAACCAAGTAGCTGCGAAAGGTAGTCCCCAAGCATTCACATGGAACATCGGTACAATCGCCATTGCCGCATCACTTTCCGATAAAGCAGCTGTATCTGCTAAACCGAGTGCCATACAATGCAGTACAGTACTACGATGCGTATATACAACACCTTTTGGATTTCCTGTAGTCGCTGACGTATAACACATACCAGCAGGTGTATTTTCATCAATATCTTTTACAAATTGGAAATTTGGATCGCCTTCTTCTAATAGCTTTTCATAATGATATACAGGTTCTAGCGTAGTATTTGGAAGTTCATCTTTATCAGTCATAATAATGTAGGCTTGTACAGTTGCTAATTGTGATTGAATATTTTCAATGAGTGGTACAAGATCTTCATCAATAAGTAGAATTCGATCTTCTGCATGCTGAATAATGTATGAAATATGTTGAGGAGATAAACGAATATTAATTGTGTGCAAAACGGAAGCAATACCAGGAATAGCAAAATACGCTTCCACATGTCGATGATGATTCCACGCTAACGTTCCTATACGCTCGCCTTCTTTAATTCCTAATTTTTTTAACGCACTGGAAAGCCTTCTCGTTCTTTCACCTAACTGCTTATACGTTAATGTCGTAACCGTGTCATGTGTCCGTGAAACAATTTCTTTTTTCGAAAACAGTTTTTCTGCTCTTTCCATCATAGAACTAATTGTTAGCGGTACATTCATCATCATATTGGTTATATCCCCCTTTAAAACGTTTTCATTTTTCGTTTATTATAACAGACTTCTACAAATAATTACGACATTTTTCTGTATTTTCTGAATTATTTCTTTGGAAATAATTCAGAAAATACTAAGAGAAGATCTACTAAAATTCCTTCTTACGATATATAAATAATGAAATAACAAAAGAAAAGATATATATGGTAACGCCAAATATCGTATATAGAATGGAAACATATAAAGATGAATTTAAATTTGATATTGGAAATTGTTCTATTAGATAGCCAATTACACTTTGTAATCCAAAATAAGTAACAAGTCCCCCGCATGCGCCTCCAATTGTAATAGCATCAGATTTTTCTGCTCCAAAAACATAGAGAAGTGGGTAGGCTATTGCTCCAGCATTAAGGATGATGAACGTCCCTAAAGAAACACTCTTAAATATCTCATCATCAATTGGCGTATCTGAAACTAAACCATGTATATAAAATATGCCGTACGATAGTAAAGTACCAATAATTACAACTAAAAAATAGAAAAAGTAGTGACTTTGCACAATATTACTTCTAGTAACCGGTAAAGTAAGTACATATTTTTCATAACCTGACTTACTCTCATATTTAATAACTTCAAGTGCAGGAATTGCAGCAAAAAATATAATAAACGTAGCAATTAAACGGTACATTGAAGCATTACCAAAATAAAAAACGCATCCAGCTCCCAATATCGCTATTCCCATGAACATAAAGAAAGTTCGATACACTAGATAATAGTTTGTCAATAATAAACCTCTCATTTATTTTTCACTCCTCGTTAATAAGACACTTATTTCTTCTATCGAGATGGTTCTATGAGCAATACCCCTTGGTAATTTATATATATCTGATACGAGTACATTGAAATATGAACCAAGTCTCCTTCTAGCCACAACTATATCTTTGTTAATTAAAGCTAATTGTTCTTCATCAACGTCTACAATGGAGTAACTTTTCAAAACTTTATCCTTTTCTTCGTTCAATAAAATTTCTCCATCTTTTATAATGATAAGATGGCTAGCTATTTTTTCTACATCACTCATAATATGAGAAGAAAGTAATATACCACCATTACTTTTACTCACAAAACTTTTTAATTCCTCTAACACCTCTTCCCTAGATGAAGGATCGAGACCACCCGTCGCTTCATCTAGAATTAATAATTTTGCACTATGTGATAACGCAACAGCTATAGTTAGTTTCATTGACATTCCACGCGAGAATTTACCTACTTTCTCATTAGTAGGTAAAGAAAAAGTATGAACTAATCGATAAAAATTATCTTGATCCCAAGATTCAAACATCTTTTCAAAAACTTTGTTTAGTTGCTTTATCGTAAGATGAGCCGGTAGATTCATAGCATCAAATACGACTCCTATCTTTTCCTTAATCTTGGCATCTTTATTTATATTTTCTTCACCAAATATTTTTACTGTACCACTATCTTTAGAAATTAATTCTAGTACTGTTTTAAAGGTTGTTGATTTCCCTGCTCCATTGTCACCAATGAATCCAACAATTGATCCAGACGGCACATTGAAGGAAATATCTCTTAAAACAACTTTGTTTCCAAATGATTTACTTAAATTTTCAATTTCTAGAAGATTTGACATCACTACACTCCTATCTTAACTTTTCATAAAAATATGTTTTCTCCTATTAAAAATGATCCACTTTTTCTCTCACTTTCTTTTTCAGTTTAAAAATAAGACGATTACTATATTCTTTATTTTCTACTAAAATTCGATACGCCTCTAATACTCCTAACACACGAACAAAAAGATAAACTCCGATAGCAATAAGTACAACACAATAAGGGTGATACTGTACTAATTCTCCTGAAGTGATATGCTTTTTCTCAAGCAAAAACGGGATTGTGCCTGCGGCTATAAAACAAAATCCAATTATCATTACTGCCGCATACTTTTTCTTAATAATTGCATATCTTTTTGTCAATTCTTTTAGAAAGTTTTGATCAAATAATAGTTCTTCCCTTTTCAATACATTGTATCGACTCTCTTCTATCGTTACAGGTACCATCATCGCTCCAATTCCAAGGACAGCAACAATAATGACAAGGAATGTCGACATTGTTGCATTTTCTTTAAATAATAAATACGGTATTGTAGATAAAATGAGTAAACTAAATCCTAGCGCTATATATTTAGAAATTTTTTGTCCATACGCTACATACCCTTCTGCCATTTCCTGACTTACATAATAACCATCCACATTTTCATTACTTTGCTCAGCTGTTTCTTTTAATAAATAATCAAGTGATACTTCAAATACATTTCCAATCATTATTAACTTTTCAGTTTCAGGAAAACCTTGACCGTTTTCCCATTTACTAACCGCTTGCCTTGTTGTGTTTAATTTCTCAGCTAATGCTTCTTGAGAAAGACCCTTTTCCTTTCTTAATTTAAAAAGCTTTTCACCAAATCCCATATGTGTGTCCCCCTTTGTTTTCTTAACTAAATTGTATGTAAACATTGCCCTTATCTCTATCTTCCTGCGGTTGCACTTTGTCAACTTACGGTTGCGATTGTGTTATATAGCGGTTTTCCATAAGATTTAGCTAGTTTTCTTCTATGATTAGGGCGTTTATAAAACACTCCACCTCAATAACCAATTATAACAATTAAAGGTAATTATTGTTATAAAAAAAACAAAAACTCCCTCATTCATTTAAAGGAGTTTTCGATATGAAATATTCCAAAAAGGGCTAATTTTTCTTTCTCATACTCATTCACAATTTCTTCTATACATTTTTGTACGTTGTGCAACGATTAATAAGCATCCCACACAGTATATGTTGTCATCTCTTTATATAAGGCATATTCATATATATGTAAAATATTACTCTTATTAACTTCCCTAATAAAACCACTTCTCAATAATCATAACGGCTTCTGCTTAAACTTTTCATAATTTCGTACCTTTAATGAAAGGATATTCCCACAATCTGTACAAATATAAGCATCCACTGGTGAAGATGTGAACATCGTCTCCTTTTTCCGTATTTGTGCATAGCCAATAAACTCACCTTCACCGATGTGATGTGAGCCACAATAAGAGCATGTCTGCACGTCTTTCTGTTTCATGAGAGCACCACCTTTAATCTGTTTCTACTCCCTTCGACAGTTCACTTCCATTTCCCTTCCAAAAAACTTCTAATTCTCTTACATTTCAACAGGAATCTTAGAACATAAAGCGTATATGTACTATGAAATATATTTAATGACGGGGGAATTTTATGAGTACTATTGTGACACTTAATACAGCAAATGAAATTGAAAACGCAGAAATACATATGCTTTCTTCTAGATTAGCGCTACTACAAGCAATAAGTGGAAATCCAATGCAAGTACAAATGAAAAAGTTTGGTAGTGCCACTGCTTTTTCATCAAAAGTAATTGCTGGTCCGGCTTTTAATACGGTAAAAGGTATTACATTTACAAATACAAATGAATTAGATGAAATTATCTCTTATTATCAAGCATTACAAATCCCTTGCCGTTTTGAAATTACACCCGCTCAAGGGACAGCTGAATTATTTCAATACTTATCTGAAAAAGGATTTTACCAATCTAGCTTCCATACCGCTTTATATAGTAAACCAAAAGAAGATCCATCTCTTCTTCCTTTTAACATTTCAGTACGCAAACTAAAAGAAAATGAGTTTGATATTTTTGCTGACATATATGTACGTGGTTTTAACATGCCATCCTTTACAAAAGATGGCGTGCGCCAAAATAACGAAATTCTTTACAATAAACCAGGATGGCATTTTTTCATAGCTGAAATTCAAAACACTCCTGCTAGTATAGGAGTTCTCTATATAAATAAAGGCGTCGCTTCATTAGCTGCTTCTGCTACTTTGCCAGAATTTCAGCGTAAAGGCTGTCATACTGCATTAATTCAAAAACGAATTGAGACAGCTATTGAATCCAATTGTCATTTAATAGTTGGACAAGCAAGGTTCGGTAGCGGCAGTCAAAATAATATGGAACGTGCCCATATGAAAATCGCTTATACGAAATCAATATGGACTGCAAAAGACATGTAATTAACATTTTTCTCTTCTCATTACAATTTTATCTATTTTATGACAATCTCTTTTTCAAGCTATTAATCATTTGAATATTCAAACTAAATTTGTTACGCTATTACTAGATACATCATTCAACTTGCAATATGAAAAGGGAATTCTAATCAAACTACAAGGAGGAGAAATGTATGACTAAACATGATCATGGTTTAAAAGAAAAAGTAGAAGGTGCAATTGATAAAGTAAAAGGTGAAGTAAAAGAAGTTGTCGGGAAAGTAACTGACAATAAAAAATTACAAGCTGAAGGAAAATGGGATAAAGTAAAAGGCACTGCTAAAGATACTGTCGGTAATGTAAAAGAAAAAGTTCATGAATATAAAGAACATAAAGAGAATAAATAAAAGAACGAAAATGTATGGTTGTGCAAGTAGTAAGTGACTAGGTCTGAAAAAAGAGAATTTGCCCCATAAAATCATTTTAAAACGACAAATAGATGCCTCAAGGCATCTATTTGTCTATAAACAACTATTTTAATTATATAATCACTCTGATCTTTCCTTACTAACCTTTTCTAACATAATGCCTTTGCTACATACAGTAAAGGCTTACTTTGTGAAATTTGGTTTTAGGTCACCTGTATACGGTTCATGCTCAACAAAGATTTTTATATCTTTTCCATTCGCATCTTTCCCCATTCTTGTATACGTAAATTTCTCTTTATTTAATTCTGTAAGTTCAAGAACTGCACCGTATTTATTATTTCCTAACGAAACGTGGGCTCTTATTTTATTATCATGTACAACATCAAAGAAACCATAGTCTCCACGACTTTCTCCTGTATTCACATTAAAAAACTCATATTTATTTGTATTTTTATCATATTTTGCTAGACTGATTAAGTTTGAATTGTATTTTGTTACATTATTACCTTGTTCATCTAATACCACCGTTCCATTCCATAGTGTACTAGATAATATTTTATCTCCATCAACATCCGTAACTATTTTACCCGTCGAGCTCTCTAAATTTTTATCAGGTCGCGTGAAAGATAGCTCTTTTTCATGATAAGGAACATGTTCAACAAATACTTCTACATCGTTCCCTTTTGCATCTTTCCCCATTCTTTTATATGTAAATTTCTCCTTATCTAATTGCGTTAATTCAACAACTGCTTGATAATTTTGCGTCTCAGAAATTAGTACTCTTTTCTTTCCATCATTAGTTATAAAAAAGGTACCGCTATCATTACGACTCTCTCCTGTACTTGCATTAAAAAATTCATACCTTGCCGTTTTAGCATCATACTTTGCAAGCCCGATGAAATTCTGATTTTCTTTCGTTACATCATTATGATCTTTGTCATAGACTTTTGTCCCTTGCCAATTTGTTTCACCAAGTATGCTAGCTAATAGTTGCCCTTTCGTTTCTTGAGTTTGCTCAGTTTCCTGTATTGCATTGTATAAAAATTGTGCATACTGTTCACGCGTCACATCCATATTTGGAGCAAAATTCCCTCCGCCTACTCCTTTTGCAATATTATTTGTTTGAACAGCACTAATTGCATTGCTTGCCCATGCATTCGTTGAAACGTCATTAAAAGTATGATTACTCTTTGCCTTTAAATGAAAAGCATTTGTAAGAACTTGTGCCATTTCTGCACGTGTTAAGGATGCCTTCGGTCTAAAGTTCCCGTGCTCGTCACCCTTAAAAACGCCCATTTCTGTTAAAGACAAGATTTCCTTTATATAGCTTGTCGACTCTTCACTTACGTCCCCATATGGATTCTCATAATTTTTCTCTTCTGCCAAATTAAAATAACGATACAGTAAAGCTGCAACTTGTTCGCGTGTCACATTATCTCCAAAACCAAATCTCCCATCATCATATCCGAAAATGATTTTCTCATCTGTTAATTGCTGAATCGCCTCATATGCCCAGTGCCCCTTTGGAACATCTTTAAATACACTAGTATGATTCGTTTGTGGTGTAATCTCCTCTGCTTTCACTTCTCCATTTTTTTCAGTTACTAGAACTCCACCTAGAACTACTGATATGATACATGTTTTTAAAATTGTTTTATTCATAGCTTTCCAATCCCTTCCTTCATTTAACAAAGAATTACACCACTTTTCTTCCAAAAGAAGACTCTATGTGAGCAATTCATGTTTTAAATTTTCATTACAGCTAATTGGATACAAAGTGTTACACCTCCAAAGTTCTTTTTCGTAGTATCCATAGCTGCTATATATAGGAATTATAAATAACAACTATAAATTGCCCATAAACAAATTATTAAAAAAAGATAAAATTAAGATAATATATTTTTAATCTCAATTTTTTTATAAAAAAACGTTCCTTTTGGCAAAAAGATGGCTTGAAATTAAATGTTCATTCCATTTTTTTGTTTATGTTATTATGATAAAAGAAAGAATATTTAGAAATAACAAACCTGAATTTGGGCAGAAATGAGGAAAAGAAATTGAATATTGAGCAACAATTATATGATGTAGTGAAACAGTTAATTGAACAAAGATATCCAAACGATTGGGGTGGAGCCGCAGCGATTCGTGTAGAAGATGGAACAATTTATACAAGTGTTGCTCCGGACGTAATAAATGCTTCAACAGAACTTTGTATGGAAACAGGTGCAATTTTAGAAGCTCATAAATTTCAAAAGAAAGTTACACATTCTATTTGTCTTGCAAGAGAAAATGAGCATTCTGAATTAAAAGTACTCTCACCTTGTGGTGTATGCCAAGAACGTTTATTTTACTGGGGACCAGAAGTACAGTGTGCGATTACAAATGCTAAACAAGATATTATTTTTAAACCTTTAAAAGAGTTGCAACCATATCATTGGACAGAAGCATATCATGATGAAATGGCAAAAGAATGGAGTACGAGATAAGGGGAATAAGTTTCATTATTTTCCTGCTGACAATGAAAAAATTTCACGGCCTTTTCCAAATAAAACATCGGAAAAAGCCGTGAAATAACACTTATTTTATAATTGACGGAAGTTTACTTCCCCTCACTCTTCTCTAACACATATAAATCTTCTTCAATATTAGATAGTTTCTCTGTTACAAGCTTTCTAGCATCTCCAATTGCTTGATTGTATGCAAATGGTCCTACTAATTTGATCATTTCTTCTATTAAACGCTCTGCTTGAAAACGTCCAATTTCATCTAAATCTTCTTCAACGAAAAATTGCTGAATTTGTGCTACAAGCTCTTCTTTTTTATCATTTGGTATTTTTATATTCATCATCATTTATTACTCCTCTATATTTAAGATAGTAAGTTTCTTAACTCTACCATAGAAAAGCGATTGCCAGGACAACTTTTTGTAACACCTTCTAGCTCCCTATGACCAAGTATATTTTCTTTCTTTATAGCAAACTGATCCATAAACATTTTACATAAAGAATATAATGCATTCATTTGTGCGGTAGTTGGATCATATTTATCAAAATTACCCGTCATACATATTCCAATTGTATCTCTATTATTATCTTTCGCGTGTGCTCCAATATGTAAACCTCGTCCTTCAACTACAGTACCATCTTCTTCAATAAAATAGTTGTAACCAATCCCGCTCCACCCTCTTATTTTTTGATGAAATTCATGTGTTTGATACACATCCCATCCATCTTCGGATGTATGGTGGATAATCAGTTTATTTACTTTTTCTAAAGGAACTAATTCATCTTGAAATGTTAAATTAACACATTTAATTTCCATTTGAACACCCTCCCCTTAAAAATCAATGATTATAATTGTTTTATCATCTGGTCTTATTCTCTTTTTCCCTTCTAGCTCTTCAATAATAGCTACATATTCATTTATACCATTCTGTCTTATATATGCAACAGTTTGTTCGAGTGGCCAATCTGGGTGGAATAATCCGTCTGAACAAATAAAAATCCCGCTTACTTTATCTATATGTAATTCACCATATTGTAAATAATGTATCGCTTCTTTCATTCCATTTGCAACGGAATACCCGCCCTGCATATTTGCAAGATAACGATTGTATTTTAACTGTTCTTTCACATCTTGAAAAACATGTTCTTCTGGCACAGATAACCCTTTTTTACGATCTTCTTCTCTCTTCTTTTTTGCTCGTTTACTAATTCCTTCAACTGTGTCTTTCGTTAATACTTGCATCGTTCCATTTTGAAGTATTGCGACAATCATACAGTCCCCTAACTGTGCATATTCAATTTTCTCACCTTTTATTTGAACTGCGGCAATACATGTACACCACAAATGCTCTTTCTTTCTCGTATCTACTTCATATTCTAACATTTTGCTTTGCAATGCTTCATTTGCTTTTGCAACAGCAACTTGTAAACTATGATTTTCGCGGAATGAATTAAAATAACTTGCAAATAAATGTGAAGCGATGTATGCTCCATTATGTCCCTTTTCATCACGAAACGGAACAAGTGGTGTTGCACCGTCACATACACCATAAATCTTTTTTTCTTCATTACAAAAATAAGAATCCTCACATTCTTGCTTCAACGGGCTTTTCTGTTGATATGTTTTTATCTTCACAACTGTATCCCCTTTCAAATGATAAGATACTCAAATTCTTTTGATTAATCTAATTTTCCGAAATAAACTGTTTTTACCCAAAACTTTCAATATCATATATAATCTTGAAATAATATGAATTTTTTAGTGAAGGACGGGAAAGAGATGGTCAGATTTCTTGGTGTTATTATTGGTTCTATTATTATTGCGATTGCCTTTAATCTTTTCCTTATCCCCCACAAAATTTTAAGTAGTGGAATTGGCGGAATTGCTATTATTTTAGGGATTGTAACGCCTGTAAACACAGGTATTATTAACTTCGTATTAAACTTACCTATCCTTATTTTAGGATACATAGGTCTTGGAAAAAAAGTAATTTTTAACACGATTGTCTCTGTTATTGTATTATCTGTTGCATTATACTACGTTCCAGTGAAAGTCGTCGCAACAGATCCACTTTTATCATCTATCTTTGGTGGTGTCATTGCCGGAGCCGGTATCGGTCTTGTTTTTAACTGTAATGGATCAACTGGTGGTTTCGATATTATCGGTATGCTTTTATCCCGCAAGCGAGACATTAAACTTGGCGGATTCCTTATTATTTTAAATGCGGTCGTTGTAATCATTGCAGGATTCTTCTTCACTTGGGATGTTGCTCTTACAAGCTTACTTTCCATTTATGTAACTGGTAAAGTTATCGATGCTATTCATACGAAACATCGAAAAGTTACACTTATGATTGTAACAAATGAAGCAGAAAAAATGAAAAAACAACTTCTTTCAACTGTTGTACGTGGAATTACATTACTTGATGGCGAAGGTGCTTATTCTAGCGAAAAGAAACGTGTACTTATGACAGTCGTTTCTCGTGAAGAATTAGCAAGCATGAAATTAACAATTTCTGAAATTGACCCTCATGCATTCGTTAACATTACCGAAACGGTTGAAGTATTAGGATTGTTTAGAAAAGGTTAAAAAACTAGGTGGATTTCCACCTAGTTTTTATTTTCCATAAATTCAATTCGATTTCCGAACGGATCTGATACGTAAAATCTAATTACATCTGGACGTGCATGGTCATCTATTACTTCAATACCTTGCTTTATTAACTCTTGTTTAAATTCATCAATTTTTAAAACATAAAAAGCCGGATGCGCCTTTTTAGCTGGATTGAAGTTTTGCTCAACTCCAATATGAATCTCTTGATTTCCACACTTAAACCAACATCCACCACGCTTCTTTAATTCCTCTGGCTTCGGGATTTCCTCCATACCTATTGTTTCACCATAAAACGCTCGTGCTTCTTCTTCACACCCTACAGGTGCAGCTACTTGTACATGATCGATCCCTTGAATATAATTTCTCATTTTCTCTCCCCCTCTTCTACCCTAATGTTATACAAAAAACCCACTTTTGTAACTTACAAAGGGTTTATAAAACAATATAAACTTCCCTTATTACCACCTGGCACTCACTTTGCAAAAAATAAAGAAAACAAAATTTATTATATAACTTCCATTTTTTATAGAAATACACGTTACATCTATATTATAGTTATGAATAGACAAATCTTTTTAGATGCTATTTGTACGGAGGAACTATTATGAGTCGTAAAAAATATTCATCAACTCAAAAAAAACGTCATCCGAACATTTCTAGACGTTTGCGAAACCATATACAAGATCGTTCATTAACAGAAATGTACGCATCCCTGTTCGAACACAATCCTGATAGTATTATTTCATTAAATTTAGAAGGAGTTATTCTACATATAAATCCTTCTGCCGAAAGAATATTAGGTTACACTTCTTTAGAATTAGAACAGAAAAATATTACCTCTATTTTAGAAGCCCATATTTCTGAGCAAGTATTACAAAATATAAAGAATACTGAAGTGGATAATCAACAAGAGTATATTTTATCTATTTGTCATAAAAATGGATTCTTATTAGACGTCGTGACAAAACTAGTTCCTATTTTTGTCCAAAATCGTCTTACAGGTGTATATACCATTATGAAGCCGCTTGAAAAATCAGAAAGAATTGAGAATATGCTAAAAGAAAGTGAGAAGAGATTACGTACATTAGTGAACTCTATGCCTGCGTTTGTTATATTTAAAGATCATGAAGGGCGCTGGCTTGAGGCAAATGACTACGCACTTTCTTGTTTCAATTTCCATCATGTACCTTACCGTGGGAAAAAAGATAGTGAACTCATTCAATATAATGAAGCGTACCGAGAAGCTTTTTTACATTGCGAAGAAGTCGATGAACTAGCATGGCAACAAAGACAAATTCTTCATGGTGAAGAATTTATTATTCATAGAGATGATTTCGACCTAATCTTAAGTATGTCGAAAGTTCCTCTCTATCATCCTGATGGCTCCCGTAAAGGTCTTATCGTAATGGGAAGAGACGTTACTGAGTTAAAAGAAACAGAAAAATTATTACGAAAATCAGAAAAACTCGCAGTAGTCGGACAACTGACAGCTGGAATTGCCCATGAAATTCGAAATCCACTCACTTCTCTAAAAGGTTTTCTAACATTGCTACTCCCTGAAATAAATGAGGAGCATAAATGGTATATTGATGTTATGTTAAGTGAAATTTCACAGATGGAATCTATCACAAGTCAATTTATGGCGATGTCTAAACCACAAGTGTTAGCAATCCAAACTTGTAACATACAAACTTTAATTGAAGAGGTAGTTACATTTATTTTACCGACTGCTATTATGCACAGTGTTCATATCATTATGGATCATTTTGATTACGTCTATGATATTCAATGTGACGGTAACCAATTAAAACAAGTTTTTATAAATATATTAAAAAATGCGATAGAAGCGATGCCAAATGGCGGAAATATTTTCATCCAAACAAAACCATTAGAAGATACCTTTATTTTAATACGGATTATCGATGAAGGTTGCGGTATCCCAGAAGATCGTATCTCTCGTCTAGGCGAACCATTTTATAGTTTAAAAGAAAAGGGAACTGGACTAGGGCTAATGATGTGTTACAAAATAATTGAAGAACACCATGGTAAATTACACATTTCAAGCGAATTAAATAAAGGTACGATCGTTGACATTCAATTACCACTTTCTTCATCACATCTTACAATTCAGTCTTAAATAAAAAAGAAGCATCTGCTAATGATTGCAAATGCTTCTTTCTTTATTTACTTTTATAGTACTGTATTTTCATACCATTCTTTTGCTTTTTCTACTTCACCCATTGTTAATTGATGACCTCTATTTTCCCAATGCATTGTTACATTAGCGTTTGCATTTTCTAATAGTACCTTCAATTCCTCTGACTCTGCTAATGAACAAATCGGGTCATTTGTCCCAGCAGCAATAAACACGGATTTTTCTTCTAAATTAGGTAATTGCGTTCCTCTTCTAGGCACCATTGGGTGATGAAGCACAGCACCTTTTAATGCATTTTTATAATGGAATAATAAGCTTGCCGCAATGTTTGCCCCATTTGAATAACCGATTGCAACAATGTTATTTCTATCAAATTCATATGTTTTTGCAGATTCATCTAAAAACTCATTTAATTCCTTCGTACGGAAGATAAGATCCTCTTCATCAAAAATACCTTCTGCTAATCGGCGGAAGAAACGTGGCATCCCATTCTCTAATACATTCCCACGGACACTTAATACTGAAGCTTCCGGATCCATTATTTCTGCAAGTGGTAATAAATCTAATTCATTACCTCCTGTACCATGAAGTAATAATAACACTGGTTTTGACGTATCTTTTCCTTTTTGAAAAACATGTTTCATCATAATTCTGTTCCCCTTTCAATCACTTTAATCTAAATTTCTCACTTCAAATGGTAAAAGCGTTTGTTCAATTTGTTTTCTATGTTGTTCATATTGTTCTGGTAACTTTAATTCCTCACCCATCGTCTCTAACGATTCATCATGAGCGAAACCAGGAGGATCTGTTGCAATTTCAAATAAAATTTCACCGTGTTCTCTAAAATAAATCGCGTTAAAATAATTTCGGTCTTGTACAGGAGTTACGTGGTATCCAAAACGGGATACGTGCTCTTTCCAGTCTAACTGATCAGCATCATCACTCGCTCTCCAAGCAATATGATGGACTGTACCAACACCCATCTGGCCACGTCCAATTGTCGATAATTTCAAATCAATAATATTTCCAATATCAGCAGAAGAACGGAATCGAACAAATTCGCCCTCTTCCCCAATTTTCTCAAGACCCATAACGTGCTCTAACAATTCAGCAGTTTTTTGAGGGTGCGCTGATAAAAGAACAGCACCACCAAATCCTTTAATTGCTACTTCTGGCGTAACTTCCCCAAAGCTCCAATTATTTAATTCGCCTTCTTCTCTTTCTACTAATTCTATATGCAAACCATGTGGATCATCAAATTCTAAATACTGCTCTCCAAATCGAGTCATTTTTGTATACGAAACATCGAATTTTTCTAATCTATTTTCCCAAAATTTCATTGCCCCTTTTGGTACAACATAAGAAGTGATTCCTACTTGACCGTCACCAATAATTCCTTGACGAGCACCTGCCCATGGGAAAAACGTAATGATTGTTCCTGGCTTCCCTGCTTCATTACTGAAATAAAGATGGTACGTACCTGGATCATCAAAATTCACTGTTTGTTTCACTAAACGTAACCCTAATACACCAGCATAAAAATCTACATTTTCTTGTGGATGTCCTACGATTGCTGTAATGTGATGAATTCCCATTGTTTTCTTTTCCATTTTCTCCACTCCTTTTTTAATTCATTATGAAAAAATTTTTTACATTAAAATTCATTATTCATTTTGTCCATACTAGAAAGTAAAATCCTTAATTATAATTTATCTCGGGATTGAGATATTAACTGTAAAATTACACACAAATAACTAACCTAACAAAATTATCTCGAATTCGAGATAATTCACAAAAAATATTTGTTCAATCTGTAAACATAACAAATATTTATTTACCTCGAACTTATTATTTATTATAAGTTACTTACTTTTATTTGTCAATAAGTTACGGATTTCATTTAAAATGAAAAGAAGGTAAACGCTATTCAGCGTTTACCCTCTTCACTAATTATTTTGTTTCCTCTTCCAATACTGCTTCCATCTCATTAAATTCACGATGTATTGCTTTAACTGGTTCTTTCGTTACTAAACTTACGATAATAACAGCTAATAAGCTACAGAAGAATCCAGGTACCATCTCATACATAGTCGCTTTTAAACTTGGAATTTGTACCCAAGTGATAACAACTAATGCACCGACAATCATCCCAGCAAGAACGCCCCATTTGTTCGTTCTCTTCCAATATAAACTTAATAAAATTGCTGGTCCGAATGCTGATCCAAATCCTGCCCAAGCATATCCAACAAGCGTTAAAATTGTATCACTCGGATGATACGCTAAAACAACTGCAATCATCGCTACTACTAATACTGACAGCCTACCGATAAATACAAGTTCTTTATCACTTGCTTTACGACGGAAAAATGTTTTATAGAAATCTTCCGTTACAGCACTTGAAATAACAAGTAATTGCGAGGAAATACTACTCATAATCGAAGCCAAAATAGCTGATAATAAAAATCCAGTAATGTACGGATGGAATAAAATATTTGAGAATGTTACAAAGACCATTTCCGGATCTTGTAATGTCGCATTATTTTTAGCGTAATAAGCAATACCAACTAGACCAGTAAGCATTGCACCTATAATTGAAATCGTCATCCAACCGATACCAATTCTACGAGAAGTTTTTAAATCTTTAATAGAGGTAATTGCCATAAAGCGGACAATAATATGTGGTTGACCAAAATACCCAAGGCCCCATGCTAAAAATGAAATAATACCAAGTATTGTAGTCCCTTTAAACATATCTAAATGCGATGCATCAACTTGCTTAATTGTATTGAATGTTTCTGTTACACCACCGACATCTGTAAAAGCTACAATTGGAACTAATACAAGAGCAATAAACATAATACAACCTTGCACAAAGTCGGTCCAACTTACTGCTAAAAAACCACCGAATAGTGTATAAGCAACAACGACACCGACAGTTACAAATAAACCAATTTTATAATCAAGGTTA
Source organism: Bacillus sp. TE9106W (assembly GCF_054062215.1). Classification (NCBI taxonomy): domain Bacteria; kingdom Bacillati; phylum Bacillota; class Bacilli; order Caryophanales; family Bacillaceae; genus Bacillus; species Bacillus sp. TE9106W. Next base: position 23,471 of record NZ_JBSSFA010000022.1, on the reverse strand, counting down.
AAAGAATTTTCAAACAAACGTCCACCTGAAACTAAACCAGCTGACGCATAAAATGTGAAAAATACTAAAATGACGATAGCGGAGACAAAACGAAGTATTTTCGTACGATCTTTAAACCGATTCTCTAAAAAATCTGGAATCGTAATTGAATCATTTGCTACTTCCGTATATGTTCGTAAACGCGGTGCGAGAATTAAATAGTTTGCATAAGCGCCTATTAATAAACCTATCGCGATCCATACACTGGACAACCCTGTCGCATACATCGCACCCGGTAATCCCATAAGCATCCAACCACTCATGTCAGAAGCACCGGCTGATAAAGCTGTAACTGCTGGACCGAGTCCTCTTCCGCCTAACATATAATCTGATAAATCGGATGTCTTCTTATAAGACCAATACCCGATATACAACATACCTGCCATATAAATAGCAAGCGAAACCATAATCTCAATCTTCACCAAATCTCTCCCTTAGTTACATAAGCCATTCAAAATTTCGAAAAATGACTTTTTCTATTTTCTTGTTTTCGCTTATGGTTCCCTACCTTACCAAACATTTTTTGTTCTTTCAAGTGAACAAGCACTTTTTCCTATATGAGAAAACCTTTATAAACGCCTTTATCCCAGTGGATTACCCTGTTTTCAAAAGAAATTAAAGTAAAAATATTCAGAAAATAAAATACCTATTTTTTTAATAAAAATAAGCCATACAAATGTATGACTTTTAATCTATTAAACATAGCTTACTATTTACTAGTAGGAAACAATTCCGAGAGAGGAACTACCCGCCCCATCTCATCTTTAAATACAATATGATCTCTCTTTAAATGACGCGGGCTCTTCACTCCCGCCGCCGCTGCTAACGAAAATAAACTATATCTCATACTAACAATATAATTCATGACTCGCCACTTCTTCTCATACGGATCTAACGCTTTTTGATAATGTGGATTCGTCGTGGCCACACCAGATGGACATTGGCCAGAATTACATTGAAGCGCCATTATACAGCCGCTTGCCATCATAAAACCACGCGCTGAATTTACAGCATCTGCACCAATAGCTAAAGCGATTGCCACTTTATCTGGTGTAATTAATTTCCCGGCAGCAAACACTTTGAATTTATCCCGAATATCATAATGATTTGCTGTATCAATAAACGTCAATAATGCTGGAATAAGCGGCATTCCCATGCTATCTGCCATCGATTTATACGTTGCTCCTGATCCACCTTCTGAACCATCAATTGTAATGAAATCCGGATAGATGTTTAACTCTTTCATCGTTTTGAATAAATTTTCCAACGGCTCCTGTTGTCCAATCACAATTTTCATCCCAACTGGTTTTCCGCCGTTTTCTTGCAATTGTTGAATAAAATAAAGTGTCTCTGCTGCATTATTTAAAAATGAAAATCGATTCGGTGAATTAATTGTCTCTCCCTCTCGTACATTCCGAACAAAAGCAATTTTCTCGTTTACTTTTTGCCCCTCTAAATGACCACCACGTATTTTCGCACCTTGCCCAAATTTCAATTCAAATGCTTTAATATTACTCTCTTTCGCTTTCCCCATAAATTTCTCCATCGAAAAATTACCGTCCTCATCACGATATCCAAATAACCCTGGGCCAATTTGTGCAACGATATTTGCCCCTGTATGTAAATGTTCTGGAATAACGCCGCCTTCGCCAGTATTAATCCACGAACCGCCAGCCATTTTCGCTCCAAACCCACTCGCTAAAATATAATTTTCACCAATCGAACCGTAAGAAGTTGCTGATGCTCCAAACATGCCATACAGTTTCCATGGATATTTACGATTTTCGCCGATGATAATTGCATCGTCTTCTTCGTATAACCAAAGATTCGTTGTATCCGCTGTCAATTTTTCTCTTCGTGAAAATAATCCTTCTTTATGAATCGCATACTTTTTCCCTTCACGTTCTGGCGTTACATTCACACTTAATTCTTCTGTTAATACCGGAAACAACGTATTAGCAATATAATAACCAGATGCTTCAAAATCTCGTTTCGACCCAAAACCAAGTATTTCAGAGCGATACTTCGCTAAAAACATAACACTTTGAAAGTCGTAACGTGAAAAAGGTTTTCCATCTGTATCGTGATCAAACCAATATTGCCGGAATTCCGGCCCTATCTTTTCCAGTAAGTAGCGCATTCTTCCTAAGTATGGATGTAGTTTTAAAATAGAATGATGCGTCCGTTTTTTTATAAAAAATGTAATAATAAAAAAGACGATTAAAAGCAACAGTAATAATAGTAATATACTAATAATAACGAGTAGCGTTTCACTCATCTCGCTTCCCCCTATGAAATCCCATAATAAAAGGAGAACACTCCGTGTGTTCTCCTTTTATCTTTATTCAAATCAATGTAGCAAGATGCTCTTTCGCGTCATATTCAACTAAACTTTCAGCACTTTTAATTCGATGAACAAAATCCGGATTAGCAATTAAAGGTCTTCCGAATGCAGCTACATCAATTGTTCCTTCTTGCAACGCTTCTTCAGCCTCTTTCGGATTCAAATTACCAACCCCAACAATCGCACCATCCCAATATTTTCTTACTAATTGATGAAAATTCTTTCCGTCAGCAATCACTTGCGTATAACTCATCGTTGAAGGGTGAATCATCGTTAATCCAACTTCTTTAAACATATTTACGAATGTTTCAATTGCCAGTTCAGGTTTTTCCCACATATAAGTAGGATTATCACCTTTAAAAGCAGAGAAACGAAGAAGTGTTTTATCAGCTCCAATTGCTTCTATTACAGCCTCAGTTACTTCTTTCATAAACGTTAACCTTTGCTTTAAGTCGCCACCATATTTATCTGTACGCTTGTTTGCAAACTCATAAGTAAATTGATCAATTAAATATCCGTGTGCACCGTGAATTTCTACTCCATCAAATCCAGCTTCGATCGCATTTTTTGCAGCTTGTGCGTATTGACTAATAACTTCTTGTATTTCTTCTAACGTCATTGCTTCTGGTGTATCGAATGGCTTACGAAAACGTGGAACATTTCCCTCTGCAGCGATTGCAGACGGCGCTTGCGGCATTTGCCCACCAATTATTTCATGATGACTCATACGACCAACATGCCATATTTGAGCAATAATTGTCCCGCCTTCTTTATGTACTGCCTCTGTAACAGGTTTCCACGAATCAATTTGTTCTTGTGTATAAATCCCCGGTACTCCCGGATTCCCTTTTGCTCTTGCGCTAATAACGATTCCCTCTGTAATAATCAATCCAACTCCATCAGCTGCACGTTTTCTATAGTATTCCACTACATCAGCACCCACTGCTCCAGTTTCATTGTCTGCAAAGCATCTTGTCATTGGTGCCATTGCTATACGGTTACGAAGAGGCCAAGATCCAATTTGAATCGAATTAAACAACTTCTTTTCTGCAACGTTTTCAAAAGACCCCCAAGCGTTTACATTTGTTCCTTCATAAATACTTGCCGATTTCTTGTTTGAACTTGTCATGTTTCTTCCCCCTAAAAAATTCTTACTACAATCGCATCATACTTACTTTTAGATAGTAACGTCAATTTATACGCTTTAACCAGAGATTATTCGAATATTAAACAAATGGGATGCTATAAATAAATAAAAAAGGTTTCCTGAGTAGGAAACCTTTTTTATTTACCATATGTGAATGTCAATTTATTTATCTCTTTTATATAAAGGATATACACATATAAGAAAATCCCTTAACAATAGAAGTGAGAGCGGTTCAATATTCTTATGAAAATAATAACTTATATATACCTAAAACAATGAAAGCCCTACCTCTCTTTCATCCTTACGGCTCCTCGTCCGTGCCAGTGTGAATCAGGATTGCAAAAATCAAGTAATTATTTTATCGAAGTATTTAATTAAACTTCGAACATTCGTAAAAGAAATTTTAAAAATAAAAATGGATTTGATTGTAGTAATAACAAAAGAGGTTAATGCTCTAAAAGTGGTTTGAAAGAGTTGAATGTCTTTGAAATGATTAATTCTCTATAATTATACTCCCAAAAAATTCAAGATCTTTTTTGGGATGCCATATATTATTTGTAATGAACCTTAACAAAAGCTTTTTATTTGATTTTCTGTGATCCCTTCAATTAATCCCAGTTCACTAATCAAAAATTCATGTGCGTTATCTAACATTTTCTTTTCGCTTGCATTAAGTGCCTTTTCTTTCTGTATACGCATTAAATCACGCACAACCTCAGCACCTTCTTGCATTTTACCCGTTTTTATTTTATCAGTGTTCACTTTGTACCTTTGTTTCCATGTAAGTAATCTATCTGATTCTCCATGCTGAAAAATATCTATTATGTGTATTAATGCCTTGATATCTGTAACTGGTCGTATATTTGAATTCAATATTTTCCCTTCAGGAATCATTATTTCCATATTACTAGCCGACATTTTTATAACATAATACTGTTGTTTTTCCCCTGCGATTTCCTTCTCTTCTATGGCTTTAATTATACCTGCTCCTTGCATTGGATAAACAATGTTATCGCCAATTTGAAACAAATAATCCACCTCCATATATGGTAACCTTCTCAAGCTTAACACAACTTAAGTTTTTTAGCAAAATTTTTATTTTATCATAAAATTATTTTACACGTCAATACTTAGAAAGCAAGAAATTAAATTCACACAATACACTATAAAAAACCGCAATTTTATTAACGGTTCCACACACATTCATTCTCTTTTAACATAAAAACACATCACTACATTTGAGTAGTAATGTGTTTTTGATAAGGCATACATAAAAATCTACTTTTCCGTCTATATACTAACCTGCTTACTAACTGTTTCCCTCGCTAAAAGAAAACTCATAATCACTTGCGCTGCTACTCTACTCGTCATATCCCTAAAATCAAGAGTTGGATCAATCTCTACTATATCCATCCCTTGAACGAGCGGTTCTTTACCAAGGAATTCAATCGCATCTAGTAAAGTCGTACTATCCATTCCACCAGGCCCAATTGCTGGACAACCTGGCGCAAACGCTTGGTCTAGTACATCCATATCAAGAGAAATGTAAATAGAAGTCACGCCTTGCCTTCTTAATACTTCAATACTTTCCGTCATAATATCTTTTATTTCTCGCTCTCGTACATCCTTCATTGTATACACTGTCACGCCATGTTCTTTTGCATATTCATGGTACGCACGCGCGTTTGAAAAATTACGAATACCGATTTGAACAAGTTGTTTTCCTGTAATGACACCATTTTCTAATAAACTACGGAACGGCGTACCATTTGACGGACCACCATCATCTAAATTACGTAAATCATGATGGGCATCAAATTGAATGATACCGACCTTTCCTTTACTGTTTGCAAATCCTGTTATACTCGGAAAACTAATCGAGTGATCACCACCAAGAACGATTGGTATCATGTTCGGATTTACTTTCGTTACATGACCTACTGTTTTCGCAATTCGGTTATGACTTTCTTTTATATCTGTTACATGCATTGTAATATCACCGCAATCATATAGAACACTTTCTTTCATATCGTGTTCTTCTGTAATTGCGTATGTGCTATATGCGTCTAACATCGCACGAATTGTTTTTGGTGCAAAACTTGCTCCTGAATGACTAATAGACGGTTTAGAAAGGGGTGCTCCAATTAAGGCAGCACCGAATATTTCCACGCCTTCCTCCCAATCTTTAATCATCTCACTCCATTTCGTCACTTCACGATCAATAAACTTTGCATTTTTCTTTAAATAGTGGCCGTGCTCCACGATTGTTCACCTCTTGTATATGCGATATTACCATTCTTCCACACTGTATTTACATGACTTACGCCGTAATGATATGGTACGTAAGCATAATTGTAAGCATCCCATAAAACTAAATCTGCCTTGCGACCCACTCTAATTTTCCCAGCTACCTCACCACGATTAATCGCGTAAGAAGAGTTAACTGTTACAGCATTCCAAACTTCCTCTGGTGTCATTTTCAGTTTGAGCATTGCAATGCTCATAATAAGCTGAATGTTTTCAGTTGGACAGCTGCCTGGGTTAAAGTCTGTAGCTAACGCAACTGCAACACCTTCATCAATCATTTTACGACCGCGAGCAAAGCTTTCTTTATTTAAATAGAAGGTTGTTCCTGGTAATAAAGTGGCTACTGTATTAGAATTTGCAAGCATTTCAATTCCTTTATCAGAAGCACCAACTAAATGGTCCGCTGATGCTGCACCAATTTCAGCTGCTGCTTCCGCACCACCAAGAGGATCAATTTCATCCGCATGAATTTTCACATCAAAGCCAAGCTCTTTCGCTTTTAATAAAAACTCTTTTGATTCTTCGACAGAGAACACACCTGTTTCGCAGAAAATATCAACGAATTCTGCTAATTGCTTCTCTTTCATTTCTGGTAGTAGGTCTAACATCCATTGTAAAAATTCTTTTGATCTACCTTTGTACTCCTTCGGAACTGCATGAGCACCTAAAAACGTTGACACTAAATCGATTGGATGTTCTTTTTGTAATTGTGCAGTTGCCTCTAATTGTTTCCATTCCGTCTCATTATCTAATCCATAACCACTCTTCGCTTCTACAGTTGTAACTCCGAAAGATAGCATACGGTCTAAATGGAATTTCGCTTTTTGAACAAGTTCTTCTTTCGACGCTTGTTTCGTTGCATTTACAGTTGAAAGAATACCTCCGCCTTTTTCTAAAATTTCTAAGTACGGAACTCCTTGTAATTTTAGTGCGATTTCATTTTCGCGAGATCCACCAAATACAAGATGAGTATGCGGGTCAACAAGACCAGGAGAAACCATTTTTCCCGCGCAATCAATAACCTCTTTCGCTTGTAATCCTTTCGCTTCTTCCGCCGTTCCAACGAAAGTGATTACACCATTTTCAATTCCAACCGCACCATTTTCGATAACAGGAAGCGTGTTCATCGCTTCCCGTCTTAACAAGCCATCTTCTTGATCCATTGTTAGTAATTGACCGATATTGATTAGTAAAGTGTCCAGCATGTTTTCTCCTCCTTATTTCATCATTGGAATGTTAACGCCTTTTTCTTTCGCAGTTTCCACAGCTAAGTCATACCCTGCATCAACGTGACGAACAACACCCATACCAGGGTCAGAAGTTAATACGCGCTCAATACGTTTTGCCGCTGCTTCTGTTCCATCTGCAACGATAACCATTCCTGCATGAAGTGAATAACCCATACCAACGCCACCACCGTGGTGAACAGATACCCAACTTGCACCGTTTACACTATTAATTAATGCATTCAAAATTGGCCAGTCAGCTACTGCATCACTACCGTCTTTCATCGCTTCTGTTTCACGGTTTGGAGATGCTACTGAACCGCAATCTAAATGGTCACGACCGATAACAATTGGTGCTGATAATTCACCATTTGCAACCATTTCATTAATGATGCGGCCAAATTTCGCACGCTCACCGTAACCAAGCCAACAAATACGTGATGGAAGGCCTTGGAATTCAACTTGCTGACGTGCCATACGAATCCAGTTACATAAATGCTCATTATCCGCGAACTCACGTAAAATTACTTCGTCTGTTTTATAAATATCTTCTGGGTCACCAGAAAGTGCTACCCAGCGGAATGGTCCTTTTCCTTCGCAGAATAATGGACGGATAAATGCTGGAACGAACCCTGGGAAATCGAATGCATTTTTCAAACCTTCATCAAAAGCAACTTGGCGAATGTTATTTCCGTAATCAAATGTAATTGCGCCTTTTTCTTGCATAGCAAGCATTGCTTCCACATGTTTTGTCATGCTTTCTTTTGATAATTGTACGTAGCGTTCTGGATCTTCTTCACGAAGTTTTGCTGCTTCTTCTAACGTGTAGCCTACTGGAATATAACCGTTTAATGGATCATGAGCAGATGTTTGATCTGTAACCAAGTCTGGCGTAATATTGCGCTTCACTAGTTCTGGTAAAATTTCTGCCGCATTTCCTAATAAACCAATAGAAATTGGTTCTTTCTTCTCTTTATACTCATTCGCAACCGCTAACGCTTCTTGTAATGATTCTGTATACATATCACAGTATCTCTTTTCAATACGACGATCGATGCTGCGCTTATCAACATCAATAGCAATAACAACACCGCCGTTCATCGTTACAGCAAGAGGTTGTGCACCACCCATACCACCTAAACCAGCAGTAAGTGTTAATGTACCTTTTAATGAACCACCGAAATGTTGACGTGCCGCTTCACCAAACGTTTCATACGTTCCTTGTAAAATACCTTGTGTTCCAATATAAATCCAGCTACCTGCCGTCATTTGTCCGTACATCATAAGACCTTTTTTCTCTAGTTCACGGAAGTGATCCCAGTTCGCCCACTTCGGTACTAAGTTTGAGTTCGCTAAAAGAACGCGAGGCGCATCTTCATGTGATTTAAAAATAGCAACTGGTTTTCCTGATTGAACAAGTAATGTTTCATCGCTTTCTAACGTTTTTAATGAATCTACAATCGCCTGGTAGCTTTCCCAGTTACGAGCTGCACGGCCAATTCCGCCATATACAACTAATTCTTCTGGTTTTTCAGCAACTTCAGGATCTAAATTATTCATTAACATACGAAGTGCAGCTTCTTGTACCCACCCTTTCGTTTGTAACTCAGTACCTCTTGGCGCGCGAATTGTTTGTTTTACTTTTTCCATTTCAATCTCTCCCTTTTCTCATTTTATAGTGCTGCGTTTACATCTAATCTTTCTTTTATCGAATAATTCGTTTTTAACCAATGCGCAATATTTTCAATATCTGTTGAGAATATGCGGTCATTTGTAATTGAAGGTACTTGCTGACGACCTTGATGGTAGAAGTTCTTCGTCACTGTACTCATGTTTTCAATACCGCGATATTCTGCTGCTTGCATCGCACAAATCATCTCAATTGAAAGAACACGTCTTACATTTTGAATAATTTGATGTGCATGGCGTGAAGCGATTGTTCCCATACTTACGTGATCTTCTTGGTTAGCTGATGATGGGATTGAATCAACACTCGCCGGATGCGCTAACGTTTTGTTTTCAGAAACTAGTGACGCTGCAGCATATTGCATAATCATTGCACCAGACTGAAGTCCTGGCTCTGGACTTAAAAATGGTGGTAAATCATTTAATTGCGGATTTACTAAACGCTCAATACGACGCTCTGAAATATTTGCAAGTTCTGCCATCCCTACTTTTAAGAAGTCCATCGCAAATGCAATCGGTTGACCGTGGAAGTTACCACCTGAAATTACTTTTTCCCCGCCATCAAAGATTAACGGATTATCTGTTGCTGCATTCATTTCAATTTCTAATTTTTCTTTCACATAATTTAAAACTTGCCAAGAAGCACCATGTACTTGCGGGATACAGCGAAGTGAATAGGCATCCTGTACTCGTAGTTCTCCTTGTTTTGTTGTTAACTTACTATCGTGAAGGATGTCACGAATTCTGCTCGCTACTTCCACTTGCTCTTTATAACCACGTGCTTTATGAACATTTTCATCAAATGCATCAATAATGCCTTGTAATCCTTCAATTGTCATCGAAGCAATGAATTCCGCTTGATAAGCCGTTGCTTCAGCTTCTATATAAGAAACAACTCCTTGCGCTGTCATCGCCTGCGTACCATTGATTAATGCAAGCCCTTCTTTCGCTTCAAGTTCAATCGGCTCAAGACCTTCTTCTGTAAGGGCCACCATCGCATGAACTCGTTTTCCTTTATAGAACACTTCACCTTCGCCTAATAATACAAGTGCAAGATGAGATAAAGGTGCTAAATCACCACTCGCACCAAGTGAACCTTGTTGCGGAACGACTGGGTGAATTTTGCGATTTACAAACTCAAGAAGCATATTTACAACAAGCGGTCTAACGCCAGATACGCCTTTAAGCATCGTGTTCGCTCGTAAAATTAACATACCGCGTGATACTTCTTCAGGGAATGGATCGCCTATCCCGCATGCATGTGACTGAATTAAATTGTGTTGAAGTGCCTTTACATCATCTTTTTGAATAAGCACGTCACTGAACTTTCCAAATCCAGTTGTAATACCGTAAACGACTTTTCCGTCCTCTACAATTTTCTCAACCACTTCGCGGCACTCCGCCACCTTTTGCATACTATTTGGACAAGCTGTTACACCTTCTCCTTCAAGTAACAACCTCTTCATTTCTTCAATTGTCAATGTGTGTCCTGTTAACGTAATCATTCTTTTTCCTCCTTAAAAAGGCAAAAGGGGACCTTATCTTTTTAAGACAGACTTCTGTCCTAAAAAAGTAAGGCCCCCTTCTAACTAATAGACTATGGGCAAATCATATGTGATTAATTCCTAAACCAATCGCCTCATGCTCAGATCCTTTTACAGGTGCACCAATCGTTCCATATAATGCAACAGCAACCCATTCGCCTTCTTTTTTTCCGTCGTATGGTGTACCGCGCACAATCGCAAATCGAAGTCCTACTGTACGAAGAACGTCTGCTAACTGAATTTGACCTCTCGTCACTCCGTACAAAGCTTCCATAATTGCATGATAAAGTGCATGTGTTTCTCTGTAAACGTCTGTTTCAATAACTTGGTTGCTCTTAGCCGCTGTTTCCATTGCTGCTACAACTTTTTGCGAATTCATCGAACCCACTTTCCCAGTACAATACTTCCAACCTTTTGGAATAGATAATACAGGGCTTTCATTCTCATCCGCAAGTGCCAACAGCATGGCCATACGACCAATTCGATGTGTTCCTTGAAGAAGCATGTGACTCTCTCATTTCTTTTAATTATTTGAATATTTCTTAATTTAAGAATATATGAAAACGGTTAAATCGTCAATAGTTTAAACTCACATTCAAACATTTTTTTCATCTTCTCCATTTGTGTACACAAATGATTTACACAATTTTTTCAGGCGTGCTATAGTCTCACTAACAGATGCAAAGGGGCGATATTTCAATGACGAAGCGAAAAGATATTCATTTTCGAATTGAAGAAAAATTACTTGAAAGGTTTGAATCTGCACTTCAATATGAAGGTTTAAAGAAAACCGACGTATTAACACATGCGATTCAATTTCTCCATCATCACATTGCCCTTACCACCATAAAAATTTATATTATGTTCATTTGCTACTCCAAAATAAGAAGCAATCGCTATTCCAAATGGTACAAATGCATGCCCCTGTGCTGTAATAATATTTGAGTGTTGCACAACTTCTTCATACACAAAATTTTCTACTGGAAAACAATCTAATTTTTGATAATCCATAGTCACCGTATACGAGACTTCTTTGAATAAGCCTGCTCTTGCTAGTGCATACGGTCCAGCACAAATAGCAGCTACTAATTTTTCTTATTCGTGAAACTGACGGATGACTGAAAAGAGTCCTTCTGCATCCTTCATATGTATCGCGTCTCCGCCTGGAATAATAATCCCCTCATATTCTTCTACACGTACTTCACTTAATTCTATATGCGGTTGCACTTGCAAACCTGTTTCACTTATAATCAATTCTTTCGTTAAACCCGCTGTAATGATTTCATATTTGTTTTTCAACAATGCCGTTGCTACCGTAATTTCAAACTCCGCAAATGTTGGATATACGAATAATAGTATTTTTTTCATAGCCCTCTCCCCTTTAACCACTTCATAAAATATACCCCTAATGCGTCTGCTGATAATCTATTCGTGTCCAAATAAGTTACAGGAAATTGTTTATACCAGTCTTTTTCAGTTTCTACTAATTTAAATTGCTCCTCAAATGTACTTCTGTTTCTTGTTCTATCATTATTTTTTCTATCATATAAATTACTTTCCGATACATCCAAATAAAAAATAGCATCTGAACGACATTCTCTTAATTTATATAATTCATCTTTTAATTCAGTTTCTATATCCCACTCTTTTCCTATAGTTGTAGGATAAAAGATTGTATAGAACTCAATATCTTCTGGTCCACGATCAAAAATTACGACTGAACCCTTCGCATTTTGAAACTCTTTTATTTTAGCTTCTATAAACATTTTTTGATTTGCTATAAACCCTTCTTTTGAATTCATATCCAAATTTAATTGTTTTCGCTTTTCTACAATTGGATATGGATTTTCATATATCACCGATAACCCATGTAGCTCTAACCTTTTAGCTAAAGTGGTTTTTCCACTTGCCATCGGTCCTTGGAGTGAAATTACATATGCCATTCCTCTCATTCCCTTGCGCTTTAGTAAAACTATAATATACAGAATCTTGAAAACTATCAACAAAATATATATCATCTTGTTTCTTATTCTTATCTAACTTATAATAAAAAATAGAGATTATGACGGACGCATCAATAATGTAAGCTTGGAAATCCAAGCTTACATTATTTTTTGCTTTCCCTTTTCTAATAAAAAGAGTATACTAAATTAGAACGTATGTTCTTAATGATTACATACAGTAAGGAGATAGAACAATGGTATACGACACAAAAGCAATTTCTTGGAACGAGTCTTTAAAACAACTTCAACGCCGCTATACAAACAAACAAGTTGACCGAAAAGAATTTGAGGATATTGAACTGATGGAATTCTTCCGCGATAACGACTACATTTCTTTACCTACACATATAAGCGGCCTATCAACAGCACGTTTTACTTCTTACTCTATTTTCACAACTGAAGATAAAGATCGTAAAGTTGGCACATTAATCATTGAATATGTAGAAGATGATAATAATAATTTATGTGTTGAACAACTATACTTTGTTTAAATGATAACGCTTGGTCAAAATGACCAAGCGTTCTTGCTTTCTATGAATCTCACTGTTTATAATATGAATAAAAGAAAACCGCAATCATTAAGGGGGGATACACTTGCTCGAAGGATGGTTCAGTTGGTTTATTGTGCTATGGACTGTTATTTTATTAGGACTTATGTCTATCGGTGGATACTTTATGTTCAGAAAATTTTTAAAACGATTACCAAAAAAAGATGGTATGTCCATTTTAGATTGGGAAGAGCACTATATTAATAAAACGAGGCATTTATGGGATGACGAACAAAAACAATTGTTAGAAGAGCTCGTCAGTCCTGTTCCAGAACTATTTCGCGATGTTGCTAAATCAAAAATTGCTGGCAAAATCGGTGAACTAGCATTACAAGAGAAAGCCTCTCAAATTACACAAGATTTAATTATTAAAGGGTATATTATTGCTACACCGAAGCGTGATCATAAATTTTTAGTAAAAAAACTACAAGAAAAAAAGATTGATTATTCTCATTATCAATCTTTACTAACAAAATCCACCTCATAAAAAAAGATTGCTAGCTTATAGCAATCTTTTTTAACTTACAGTTACTGATTTTACAGCTGTTAACCTAGCTTCAGCCAAGTCTATTTGTAACCCAACCACACTTGTATAAATTGTGTCACCTGTACCTGTAATATTTACTTGTGTAGATGTCGTATTTGGTGCAATAGAACCTGTTGCATTTACATTCGTAATATCAAATTCAGCTCTTGCATTTGCATTTGTAATTGTTCCAGAAAAATTCCGATCTGCAAAACTACCAATTGTATTTAAATTTCCATTAATATCATTTACTTGCCCTCTAAAAAAGTTCCCTATTGGATTATTTGGTCCTGTTAATGTCACAGAGTTCAATTGAAAATTATCACCTGTAAAATTCGGATCACCATTCACCGCCATTACAAAAGCTCTTGCTGTCACCGTCCCTGTAGCTGGTGTAAAAAATCCAGAAAGGGTTTGTGGTGTACCTGATAATAAAAAACCTGGAAATAAACTCACATTTCTCATCGGATAGGAGGAATCACGATATACAACAATCAACGACCATCCTGCACCATAACCAACTGGTTGACGCGTAGGTAATCTTGTTACGCTATATCTTCCTGCTGCTCGATTTGGTAGCCCTTGTAGTAAAGATGTAACGTCTGCTGCTCGATTATAAACATTGGCTATGAAAGGTAAATTCGTCCCTCCTGATGACCATGCTGAATTTATTGTCACTTGTGTACTCGTTCCATCAGGCGTAACTAAATTTGGTGGATTCGCATCAACAACAGCGGTTGTAACAGCCGTATCCAACCCACCTGACCAAACAAGTAATGCAAAATCTACAACCGCTGTAGTTGGAACAATAGTAGTTGATGGATTTAATTCAGCCCATGAACCATCTAGTGTCCAATCATTCGTCGTACCTCCAAATGTATTTGGATCCGTCGATGAAGGCACCCCTCCGAAAGTGGTATCAGTATTTAATGTAATAAGTGCATTATAAGCAAAGTTTGTATTAGCAGTACCTCGCATTCCTATCGTATTGCCTGTATGCATCATAAATAAGTTATCATTTTTACCGTAAGCTTGAACAAAAGCCAATAGAATTCACTCCTATTAGGATAAAAATTTTTATTAAAGTTTTCAATTTTTAACTTACTATTACTGATTTTGTAGCAGTTAAACGTGCCTCCGCTAAATCTATTTGTAAACCGACAGCACCAGCGTAAATATAATCAAATGTATTTGGGATATTCACGGTAGTAGAAGTAGATCCAGCTGTTAACACGCCATTTGCAGGAACATTTGTCACATCAAATTCCGCACGACGGTTAGTCGCAGAAGTACCAATTGGCATATTTCTATCCCCAAAACTTCCGACTGTATTTAAATTTCCTAAATAATTATTTACCTGTGAAGCAAAAAAGTTATTTATTACATTATTTGGCCCCGAAAGCCCCGTACCATTTAAATTAAAATTGTCACCTGTTGCATCTGTATCACCATTAATCGCCATTGTAAATACGCGAGCATTAACCGGTGCTACAGATGGAGTGATGAAATTTGAAATCGTTGCTGTCTCACCCAATGTAGAAATGAGTAAACCAGTATATAAACTAACATTCCTAACAGGGTATGAATTATCACGATACACAACAACTAATGCCCATCCTACCCCTGTCCCTTGCGCTGGTGGATTTGCCGTTGGTATTCTTTCTACAAAATAATCTCCTGTCGCTCGGTTTGAAAGTCCTTGCAAAATACTTGTTACATTTGCAGCACGTGTATAAATGGTACCTTGAAATGTTCCGCTTGATCTCGTCTCTCCCCATGCAGGAACACTCGTAATTGTATGAGTGACCCCATCCGGTGTTTGTAAAGTAGGTATATTGTTATTTACCACCGTTTCTGTCACAGTTGCACTCAATGTTCCTTGCCATACTAGCATTGCAAAGTCTACAGTTGCTGTTGCTGGTACATCTGTTACTGAAGGATTAAGCCTTGCCCAAGAACCATTTAATGTCCAATCATTTGTCGTTCCTGCAAAAGTTAATGGATCTACCGAAGAAGGAACCCCTGCAAAACTTAAATTTGTATCTCTTGTTATTAATGCATTGTATTGATACGCCGTCGCTGTTGTAATACCACGCATGCCAACTGTATTCCCTGTGTGTACCATAAATAAAGAGTCCGTTTTCGTATATGTTTGTACAAAAGCCAACAATTCCACTCCCCTTCCATATAAGATAAATATTTATTCGCTATTTCATTTAATGCAAACAAGTAAAAAAAGTTCCATTTGTATATGCACAGACTAATTTGGGCAAAAAAAAAGCCTTTGCCTATTCCTATTCATTTAAATTTGAATAGGATGCAATGACGAGCTCATTTTATACTAATATTTACACATAGTATTGTTTCTAGATTATTAAATAATGCTGTTTGTAAATATTCCATACCTTGACCGGATTTAAATTTATACAGAAAGGACGAATCTAATGGCAATAGCAACAATAGGAAGTCGTTTAACCTATACAATCGTTGTCCAAAATACCGGAACACTTCCTGCCCAAAACGTTACATTTACAGACCCCATACCCGCTGGCACTACTTTCGTTCCAAACAGCGTTACAGTTGATGGCGTTGCAACAGCTGGAAATCCTGCTACTGGTATTCCCATTAGCAACATTCCTGCTGGCGGCTCTGTTACAATTACCTTTCAAGTAGATGTTACAAGTGTCCCTACCCCACCAGTTGCAAGCAACGTAGCATCCTTTGGATACACATTTCAACCAGCACCTAATGCACCCACTATTAGTCGAACAACAACAAGCAATATAGTTAATACAGATATTTTCACAGCTAATGTTGCATTAGTAAAAACAGTTGACAAAACAATTGCTACCATCGGTGATACGATTACGTATACCATTACCGCAACGAACCAAGCACCATTAGCTGCAAATAATGTTATCATTACAGATATACCTCCTGCTGGCACTACTTTTGTACCAGGTAGTGTTACAGTTAATGGTACGTCTACTACAGACAATCCTGCTACTGGTATAAACATTGGAACAATTGCAGCTAATGGAAATGCAACCATTACTTTTCAAGTTCAAGTTAATAGTTTACCTGTGCAAAATCCAATTCGAAATAGCGCTTCATCAAGCTTTCAATATAATCCACCTGGTCAACCTCCTATTAATAGAACGTCAACTAGTAATATTGTAGAAACATTAATTAATGCCGCTATCATTAATCCATCAAAAACGGCAAACCAACAAATTGTAAATATTGGTGACATTATTACTTACACGATCACAATCCCAAATAACGGTAACATTTCAGCAACGAATGTTTCAATTACTGATCCGATTCCTACAGGTACTACTTTTATTCCTAACAGCGTTACAGTTAATGGCACTATACAAACTGGCGTAACCCCGACAAATATTCCAATCGGTACTGTTGCAGCTGGTCAAACGTCGACCGTTACTTTTCAAGTTCAAGTCACTTCCCTTCCAGCTAACGGAACGATTACGAACGAAGCAAACGTAACCTATACGTCACAACCGAACCCAACTGAACCTCCAACAACTACTACAACTACACCACCTCCAACTAACACTTCTGTACGAACCGCAATTGTAAATCCTACAAAAACTGTTAGCCCACAAGTTGCTGACATCGGTGATATTATTACGTATACGATTGCATTGCCAAACACGGGTAATATCTCTGCTACAAACGTCATTGTGACCGATCCAATCCCTGCTGGTACTACTTTCATTCCAAATAGCGTAACAATTAATGGTGTTTCACAGCCTAATATTAATCCTGCTGGCGGGATACAAGTTGGAACGATTAATGCCGGTTCAACAACAACCGTTACTTTCCAAGTCCAGGTAACTTCCCTTCCACAAAATGGGGTAATTCGAAATATAGGAAATACAACATTTACTTATCAGCCTGATCCAACTAAACCTACGATTACAGCAACAAATCCTACACCACCTACTACCGTTCCTATTAATACCGCTATTATTAATCCTATAAAAACAGCTGATAAAACCGCTGTTGATATTGGTGACATTATTACGTATACGATTACATTTAATAATGATGGAACCGTTCCAGCTACTAACGTAATATTTACTGATCCAATCCCTGCTGGTACTACTTTCATTCCAAATAGTGTAGTTTTAAATAATAATCCTGTTCCAAATTCGAATCCTGCATTAGGGATTACTGTTGGTACATTGAATCCAGGCGAAACAAAAACACTATCATTCCAGGTTCGTGTTACACAAATTCCTGCTGGCGGTACTATTACAAATGAGGCTTCAACAACTTATACGTACCAACCAGATCCTACCTTGCCACCAGTAACAACGAATGAACCAACACCACCTACAAGTGTAACTGTCAATACAGCAACAGTGAACCCAACGAAATCTGCCGATCGAGCTTTTGCTGATATTGGTGATATTATTACGTATACCATTAGTTTACAAAATAACGGAACTGTTCCTGCTACTAATATCGTCCTGACAGACCCTATTCCAAATGGAACTACTTTCATTCCAAATAGCGTGACTATTAACGGGATTTCACAGCCAAATACAAACCCTTCCACAGGTATAATAGTAGGCACATTGGATCCCACTGAAGCAGCAACTATATCTTTTCAAGTTCAAGTTATTAGTGTGCCACCACATGGTTTAGTTGAAAACCAAGGTACTGTTTCATTTACTCATATTGTAGATCCTAATGAGCCGCCTGTGACAAAAACAAGTCCTACCCCCAAAACAGAAACAGCCGTTAATACTATTATTTCAACTCCAACTAAAACTGCCGACAAACAACTTGCTGATATAGGTGATACCATTACGTACACAATTACATTTCGAAATGGAGGAACTGTTCCTGCCACTAACGTGACACTTATAGATCCTACCCCTAGCGGAACCACCTTCATTCCAGATAGTGTGACCATTAATGGCGTTACCTCTCCGGGATCAAACCCAGCACTTGGTATTCAATTGGGTACTGTAGCTGTTGGAGAAACAAAAACAATCACCTACCAAGTCCTCGTTACAAATTTCCCACCAAATGGAATAATTGAAAACCAAGCATCGTTCACTTATCAATATCAACCAAATCCAAATGAACCCCCTGTCACTTCAACTACACCAACACCTAATGTGAACGTATCTATTAATAATCCAAATCCAACAACTACAAAATCCGCGGACCTTCAAATAGCTGATATAGGCGATATAATTACTTTTACTGTTACTTTCCAAAATAAAGGAACCGTTCCTGCAACGAATGTTACTGTGCAAGATTCGCTTCCGCAAGGTGTTTCATTCGTTCCAGGTAGCGTTGTTATTAATGGAATATCTCAGCTTGGCGAAAATCCCGAAATTGGCATACCGATTGGAACTGTCAATCCTGGTCAAAGTATTACAGTTACGTTTCAAGGTATCGTAAACAGTATCCCACCTGGTGGAGTCATTAGAAATAAAGCAAATATCACATTCACATATGAACCAAATCCTAACGAGCCTCCTGTCACAACTACCATTACAACTCCTGAAACGGAAACAACTGTTAATACAGCTACATTAGAACCACAAAAAACAGCAAATCGTTCCTTCGTTGCATTAAATGACATTATTACCTATACTCTTTCTTTCCAAAATGTTGGAACTGTTCCAGCTACGAACGTAACTATAACAGACTCGATTCCAGCTGGTACTACATTTATTCCAGATAGCGTAACTATTAACGGTGTTCCTCAAGCAGGAATAAATCCAGCATCAGGAATTCCAATCGGTACGCTAGCACCCACTGAAAGAGTTACTATCACTTTTCAAGTTCAAGTCATTAACATTCCACCGAGCGGAACCATAAATAACCAAGGAAGTGCTACATTTAATTATCAAACGGATCCGACTTTACCTCCTGTGACAAAAACAGAAACAACACCAGAAACGAATACTCCGATTCAAACCGCAGTAATCAGCCCAACAAAAACTGCTAATTTAACATTTGCAGAAATAGGAAACGCTGTAACTTATACTGTTACATTTACAAACCAAGGTACAATCCCTGCTACAAATGTAACAATTACAGACGCTTTACCTCCGGGTACTTCTTTTGTTACGAATAGCGTTACTGTAAACAATGTTACTCAACCTGGCGCCAGTCCAGTTACAGGTATTCTTGTCGGAACAGTTAACCCAGGCGAAACAGTTACAGTTACATTCCAAATTCAAATAAATGCTATTCCTCCTAGTGGAAAAATAGAAAACACAGCAAGTGTTACCTATACTTCTCAACCTAATCCGAATGAACCTCCTATCACAACAACAGAAACGACTCCTACCGTAACAATACCTGTTCGTACCGCTAACCCGAATCCACAAAAAACAGTAGATCGTGAGTTTGCAAGTATTGGTGATACGGTCACTTATACGATCACCCTTCAAAATACTGGTAATATACCTGCAACTAATGTCATTATTACAGATTCTATCCCTACTGGAACTACATTTATCCCTGGTAGCGTTACGGTTAATGGCATTCCACAACCTAATTTGAACCCTGAAACAGGAATCCCGGTTGGCACATTAAACCCTAGACAAATAGTGACTGTTACTTTAGAAGTACAAGTAACAGCTTTACCACCAAATGGCATTATCTCAAATGAAGCAAATGTCACTTACACATCTCAACCAGACCCTACTCTTCCGCCTATTACAACAACAACACCTACCCCAATCGCAGAAACAATTGTACAAAATGCAGAGTTAGAGTCAGCTAAAATAGTAGATTTACCAGTCGCTAACATTGGAGATGCACTCACGTATACGATCACTCTTGAAAACATCGGAAATATTCCTATGACAAATGTATCTGTCATTGATCCACCACCAGTAGGTACACAATTTATTGTGGATTCCGTTACAGTAAATGGTATTTCACAACCAGATATTGATCCAAGTATTGGAATACCTATCGGTACAATACAACCGAATCAAATAGTAACCATCACATTCCAAGTAACGATTACGAATATACCGCCTAACGGGGTTGTTACAAATGTTGGTTCAGTCAACTTTACATCTCAGCCTAATCCAAATGAACCTCCTATTACAGAAACAGAGACAACACCACCAGTTAATACTGAAATCATTAATAGCATTATTAATCCATCGAAAACAGCTGATCGAAACAACGTTGATATAGACGATATCATTACGTACACCGTTACCTTCCAAACCTTACAAACTGTCGAACTAACAAATATTATTTTCACAGATCCAATTCCTGTTGGTACGACTTTCATTCCAAATAGTGTAACAATTAATGGTATCCCAACTAGCGATGTTGATCCAGCTCTTGGCATTCCTCTTGGAACATTAAACCCTAGTCAATCAGTTGTTGTAACTTTCCAAGTTCGTGTTGTTTCCATACCACCTAACGGAATTATTGTAAATGAAGCTACTATCACCTACACATTCCAACCTAATCCTGGAGAACCTCCAGTAACAGTGACTACTCCAACGCCTCCTACTACTACCAATGTCAACACGGCAACAACAAACCCTACAAAATCCGCTGATAAAGTATTTGCTTTATTAGGCGACACAATCACCTATACAATCTCCTTACAAAATACAGGAACTATCCCTGCAACAAATGTACTTGTAACCGATCCTATTCCAGCTGGCACTACTTTCATTCCAAATAGCGTTACGATAAACGACGTTACACAACCAAATATCGTTCCTAGTTCCGGGATTCTTATCGGTACATTAGAACCTAACACTTCCGCCGTCGTAACTTTCCAAGTTCAAGTAACATCGATACCACCGACAGGTTTTATCGAAAATGAAGGAACCGTTTCATTCCAGTACCAGCCAGACCCAAATTTACCACCCGTATCTGTTACTACACCTACACCTACTACAAAGACGCAAGTAAGTGAAGTTACTATTAATCCTAACAAACAAGGTAACCCCCAAACTATTAATCTTGGTGATACTGTCACATATACAATTACGTTCCAAAATGTCGGAAATATAAATGCGACAGATGTTATTATTACAGATCCTACTCCAGCTGGTACTACTTTCATTCCGAATAGTGTTACGATTAATGGTATTTCTTCACCTGGAGCAAATCCGAATAGTGGTGTAAATGTCGGAACTGTAACTCCAGGACAAATTGTTACATTAACTTATCAGGTTACTATAACTGCACTACCGCCAGATGGTATTATTAAAAACACTGCAACTGTCACTTACACATTCCAGCCAAACCCTGGCGACCCCCCTATTACCATTACAGATCCTACTCCAACTGTTGAAGTATCCGTTATTACGCCTACACCTAACCCAAATAAACTAGCAGACAAACAAATTGTAGATATAAATGAAATTATAACGTATACTGTAACCTTCCAAAATCGCGGGTCAGTCCCTGCAACTTCCGTTATCATTACTGATCCGTTAGCAAATGGGCTAACATTTGTTCCAGGTACCGTTATATTAAATGGTATTCCTGATCTTGGAGCAAATCCTGTAGAAGGTATACCTGTAGGTACAGTCAATCCGAACGATACAATTACTGTTCAATTCCAAGCGAGGGTAACAAGTGTACCGCCTGGTGGTATCGTTCGAAATCAAGCAACTGTTACTTTCACATATGAACCAATTCCTGGTGAACCGCCTATTACCATTACAGACCCTACTCCAATTAACACGACGGACGTAAATACAGCTATATTAAATCCACAAAAAACAGCTACGCCGGAAACAGTTACATTAGGTGATATTATTACGTATACAATTTCTCTCCAAAATACAGGTACCATTCCTGCCAACAATATACTCGTAAGCGACCCTATACCAACCGGTACTTCATTCATCCAAAATAGCGTTACGATTAATAATGTATCTCAGCCAACTGCAAATCCAGAAACAGGTATTCAAATTCCAACACTTTCTCCTTCTGAATCAGCAACGATTTCTTTCCGCGTCCTAGTTACTTCAATTCCACCAAGCGGAGAGATCCAAAACCAAGGTAACGTTTCATTCCAATACCAACCAGATGATACTAAACCACCGGTATCCGTTACTACACCTACACCTACTACAATTACTCCTGTAAATGTCGGGACTATTAATCCGATAAAAACTGCTGATAAATCCATTGTTTCAGTAGGTGATACAATTACGTTTACTATCACATTCCAAAACGAAGGTACTATTCCTGTCACTGATATTTCTGTTACTGATTCACTTCCTGCCGGTACATCATTTATTCCAAACAGTGTCACAATTAACAACATTCCAATTCCAAATGCAAATCCATCTACAGGAATTCTAGTTGGAACTCTTAATCCATTAGACTCAGTAACAATTTCATTCCAAGTACAGGTTATTACCCTTCCACCTAATAGAATGATTACAAATATCGCATCCATTACGTCTACTTCTCAACCAGATCCTACTAGACCACCCGTCACAACAACGATTACAACACCACCAATTACAGTAGAAGTAAACCCTAATGAGCCAAACACATTTATTAAGACTGCAAATGTAAATAGCGCCCATCTCGGCGATTTCATCACATATACACTTACCTTTACTAACAATGGTGCTATCTCAGCAAATAATGTACTCATTACCGACCCACTTCCACCTGAAGTTACTTTCTATCCGAATTCAGTAACAGTAAACGGAGTAGCACGTCCTGGAACTAACCCAACTATTGGTATTCTTATCGACACTGTTAATCCAGGTGAATCCGTTGTTATCCGTTTTATCGTCCAAGTAACAGCAGAGCCACGTGGTGGTCTAATTCGCAATACTGCTCGCATTCGCTATACACTAAGACCTGATCCTACTCAACCACCGATTTCTGTTGATGAAACTTCAGAACCAAACATCATTTCGGTCGTTCCATTTGTAGCACCAAATTTAAATTGCTTTTTTGATGGTACACGTTTTATACGTCGCGGCTGGGATAGAAGGTGTTAACAATAGTAGAGTAGAAAACTGAAACAGATTATATTTTCTTTAGGGGTGGCTTTGCCATCCCTTTTCTGTTTCAGTTTCCCCTCATCAAACCGTACGT